>JAPPDO010000347.1:1658-8054 GCA_028821635.1 Ekhidna sp. | reverse complement strand
GAGAAATTGAAGAAGGCAAAAAGTATGAAGAGAAAGACTTCAATCGAATTATTGAAATCAGAGAACGTGAAGAGTATCGGGTAAAGCTCTTTTTGGAGCAAATCAATCAGGAGCAAAAGACATTGGTTTTCTGTGCTACACAGGTTCATGCAGCGGAAGTTAGAGATTTGATCAATCAGCACTCCGATAGTACAAACCCAAACTATTGCCACAGAGTTACTGCCGATGACGGAGTAATTGGTGAACAACATTTAAGAGATTTCCAAGACAATGAAAAGAGTATCCCCACAGTGCTAACAACATCTAAAAAATTGAGTACCGGCGTTGATGCACCTGAAGTAAGAAACATAGTCTTGATGCGTACTGTGAACTCAATGGTGGAATTCAAGCAAATTGTAGGTCGAGGGACGAGACTGTTTGATGGCAAAGATTATTTTACTATTTATGATTTTGTTAATGCTCACGAGCATTTTAGTGATCCTGATTGGGATGGTGAACCAATGGAATCGGATTCACGAAAACAATATGAACCGCAAGATGGCGAAGAGAGTACCGCTGCGGAGCCGGAAGGCACATATTGTGCAATTTGCGACAGTGACCCATGTGTTTGCGATGAACCTCCCAAACCCTTAATAAGAGTTAAACTGGCGGATAATAAGGTTCGTGAGTTAGATTCTATGGTAAAAACAACTTTTTGGAGTCCAACCGGAACCCCAATCTCTGCCGAACAATTTGTTGAGCAGTTATTCGGCGATATTCCCGGTTTTTTCGTTAATGAAGAAGAATTGAGAAAGATTTGGAGCTTGCCTGATACAAGAAATAAGCTTCTTGAAGAACTCCGTGAAAAAGGATATACTCAAGAACAGTTAGATGATCTAAAGAAGTTAGTTCGTGGAGAGGATAGCGATTTGTTTGATGTTTTAAACTACGTAGCCTATCATAGGGACTTGGTTCCAAGATTAAAACGAGCTAAGAAAGCGAAGATTCATCTTAATACATACAATCCTAAACAGCAGGAATTCTTGAATTTTGTTCTGGATCAATACCTGAGATCAGGATTTGAAGAATTAGATGACAGGAAACTTCCAAAACTTTTAGAGTTGAAATACAAGGCGATCGCAGATGCCAAAGAACAATTGGGAGATATTCCAACTATCAGAAGTACGTTTATTGATTTTCAAGAGTATTTGTATAAGAGTGGCTAACGATCAAAGGCTAGTTACAATATCCAAGCATAGGTTGGGTTATTTGGCTGATAAGTAATCATCTTTTGTAGATTTTTCTGCTTCCTCAAAGATTTTAGAGGGAATTCATGAAATCGGCAAAGAACCGTCAGAATTGAATCTGCTGCGATAGTCATCTACTCCTGCTAAAGCAATTTAACAGCGTTTGGGCAGCATTGAAATTGAAGCCGGCTCAACAAGTCGGCTTTTTTATTACCCGGTCCCATAACTTTGTATTTAGTGTATCAACTGTGGCTTTGAACCCGGCGAAATACAAAACAAATGAGTAAAAAAGGCAGAATTTTAGTGGCCATGAGCGGCGGCATTGACAGCTCCCTCGCCGCCGTGCTGCTGCACGAGGAGGGCTATGAGGTGATAGGGATGACTCTGAAGAGGTGGGATTATCAGACCTCAGGAGGCAGTAAAAAAGAGACAGGCTGCTGTAGCCTGGACAGTATCAATGATGCGAGAAACGTTGCAGTAAGTTTAGGTTTTCCGCATTACATTATCGACATACGAAGCGAATTTGGCGATGCTGTCATTAATTATTTTACCGATGAATACGTAGCAGGAAAAACGCCGAACCCATGTGTGATGTGTAATACGCATATCAAGTGGGACGCACTGCTTAGGAGAGCAGATAAGCTGGATTGTGAACTCATCGCAACGGGCCACTATGCCAACGTCAGGAAAGAAAAGGATCGGTTTATCGTCTCAACAGGTATAGATAGCCACAAGGATCAGTCTTATGCTTTATGGGGAATATCGCAGGAGAGTTTAAGCAGAACCAAGTACCCGCTTGGCTGCTTGAAGAAATCAGCGATTTATGAAATGGCTGGGGACAGAGGTTTTATGGAGTTAGTAAACAAGTCTGAATCCTATGAAATCTGTTTTGTGCCGGACAATGACTACAGAGCGTTCCTTAAAAGAAGAATCCCGAAGCTACAGCAGCAAGTTGATGGAGGTGACTTTGTGCTGGAGGAGACAGGCGAAGTGGTCGGGAAACATGAGGGATACCCATTCTATACCATTGGTCAGCGCAAAGGGCTTGGCGTTGCTTTAGGTTATCCTGTATATGTTACTGAAATACAGAAAGATAAAAACAGAGTATTGTTAGGCACTTTCGATGAATTAAGCAGAAACGGTATGTTCGTAAAACAGTTGAACCTACAGAAATATGCCACCATGGAGGGAGAGAGAAAGGATGCCTTTACGAAGGTTCGTTACAATGATCCGGGCACTCCTGCCGTTATTGAGCAGGTTGGAGATACGATGAAGGTTTATTTTGGCAAAGGAGTGAGTGCCATTGCACCGGGACAAGCTGCGGTATTTTACGAAGGGGATGATGTCATCGGCGGCGGTTGGATTCATTCCAGTTTCCGTCAGCATTCGGTTTCTTCATGAGGGAGGGATAAGGTTGCGTCAAAAGTGCCAATAGTGCAGCGTGCGGTGCAATAATATTATTACAAATACGTATTCTTGTAAGTCGTTCCAAATCAAAAAATAGTTAAACTTCTTAATTTTTATCATGTCTAAAAGACAGATTGCCGTATCGGTTCTTTCCGCAGATTTCGCTAACCTTCAGCAGGCTATTGAGATGCTAAATGAAAGTGAGGCTGACTACATCCACATTGACATCATGGACGGCGTGTTTGTTCCTAACATCTCCTTTGGGTTTCCCGTTTGCGATGCGATTCATCGCCACGCCAAGAAGCCGATGGATTTTCATTTGATGGTCAAAGACCCAAACCCTTATTTAACGTATTGTGTCCGTTCCGGGGCGGAGTTCATCACGGTACATTATGAGACTTGTGACCATCTTCACAACACTGTTACCCGGATCAAAGAGTTAGGTGCCAAGGCAGGGGTTGTTATTAATCCCCACATATCGGTAAATCACTTAAATGATATTCTCCCTTTCGTCGATTTGGTGCTTCTTATGTCCGTTAATCCGGGTTTTGGAGGTCAAAAATTTATAGAGACGACTTACCGGAGAGTTATTCAATTAAAAGAAAATGTGAAGGCGGTCAATCCCGGGATAGTAATTGAAGTAGACGGCGGAGTTACTGATCAAAATGCTGGTAAACTCTTTGAAAATGGGGCAGATATTCTGGTTGCCGGGAGCTTTGTTTTCAAGGCAGAAAATCCCCATGATGCCATTTCAAGCCTTAAAAAAGCCTGACGCTTGAAGCATTTACTTCCATTTTCCTCGCTGCTACTCAGTTTTTTGCTTTACGGGCAAAAAGAAGTTCTAGAAGGCAGAATAATAGATGAGGATGGGTGGCCCGTGCCCTCCGTCAATATCATTTTAAAATCAGACCCCACCATTGGGACTGTCTCCAATGCAAGTGGATATTTCAAACTTGACCTCAAAAAGGGAAGTTATGATCTGATTTTATCCCATATTCAATACGGAACCCATGAGTTTAATGATGTCCCCACCGGTGCGAGTGAATTCATTGTCACCTTGAAGCAAAATATTAGGAAATTAAAAGACGTTACAATAGAGGGAAACCAGCAATCAGACGCAATCGATCCGGCAACGAAAATAGATGCCAAATCGGCCCAAAATCTTCCCTCTGCCTTCGGCGACTTCAGTAAAGTGCTGCTTACCCTGCCCGGAGTTTCAGGAAATAATGAACTCTCCTCTGCTTACAATGTTCGTGGCGGCAACTTCGATGAAAACCTCATTTATGTCAATTATATTCCGGTATACCGTCCTTTTTTAGCGAATGCAGGACGGCAGGAAGGGCTAAGTTTTATCAATCCAAACCTAGTGAATGACATTAGTTTTTATGCAGGAGGCTGGGAAGCAAAGTATGGAGATAAACTTTCTTCTACGCTAAACATAGACTACAAAGAACCGGAAGGTTTGGAAGGTATCATGACCATTGGGCTTCTTGGCGGATCGGCATACATTGGAAACAAAATCAATGAAAATATTAAATACCTATTCGGTGTAAGACACAGAGATTCCAGATACCTGCTTGAAACATTAGAGACTGACGGGGAGTATTTACCTGTCTATACAGACGTGCAGGGTTTCCTGACTTTCGACCTATCAAAAGGCACACAAAATATTAATCGGACGAAACTTAACTGGCTTTTTTCTTACGGGAGAAATAGGTATCTGACACTTCCTGTAAGCCAGTCTACAGAATTTGGTACGGCGTTCCAGACTTTAAGAGTACAGACCTCATTCAATGGAAGAGAGGAGTTGGACTACGACACTTATCAGTCCGGAGTTAACCTTTCTCACCGATGGTCTGACAGATTTCTAAGCAGATGGATTGTCTCCGGAGTATACACTGGTGAAAGAGAAAATTATTCTGTGGAGGGTGCTTACAGAATATGCGATATAGATAACAATCCAAGCTCAACAAGTTTCAATGACTGCGTCACATTACGAGGGGTAGGTACTGACTACTCGTATGGAAGGAATAAACTACAGGCAGGCTTATTGAGTGCAGAATGGAGAAATGAGGTTTTGCTTTCAGATTGGTCAGTTTTAGAGGCAGGGGCAGGATATGTGCATAATGTTATTGACGATCAGTTGAATGAATACGAATTTCTTGATTCGGCCGGATTTGTTACGTTACAACGAAGCACTTTCAATGCCTTAAACCTGACAACGAATCAGTTTACGGGCTATCTTCAAACGACCGTTTTTTCTAAAGATTCAATGCACGCCGTAAATGCAGGGATCAGAGCAAATTATCTTGATTACAACGACCAATTACTTCTTAGCCCGCGCCTTATTTATCATTTTAAGCCGCGTTGGGACAAGGAGACCTCGTTTCGTATTTCCATCGGGCAGTACAGTCAGCCGCCTTTTTATCGGGAGCTAAGGGACTTGGAAGGAACTATTCGGGAGAATGTTCAGGCTCAAAAATCCATTCATTTTATTGGAGCGGTGGAGCGTGTGTTTAGCATGTGGAAGCGGCCTTTTTTATTCACCGTAGAAGGCTATTACAAAAGACTTAGCGATGTCACCGCATACGATATTGACAATGTGAGGTTAAGATATTTTGCTAATAATGAAGCAAGAGCTTTTGCTAGGGGGCTTGATTTTAGAATTAATGGAGAATTTATCCAAGGCACTCAGTCTTGGTTTAGCATTGGTTTTTTGAGGACAAAGGAGAATATCGTTGAAGATAATAAAGGATATGTCCGCAGGCCCACCGACCAGAATGTAAACCTTGCTTTTTACTTTGAAGATCATCTCCCCAACGATCCGTCCGTGAGGGCTTATGTCAATTCAGTTATAGGCTCCGGCTTCCCTTTGGGGCCTCCAAATAATTTTAATGCAAGAAATATTTTCTCAGGAGATGAATACTACAGAGTGGATATTGGGCTGTCAAAAGCATTTGAACTAATTAATCATAAATACTTGAAAACCTTTTGGTTAAGACTGGAAGTTTTAAATGTCTTAGCGGCAGATAATACGCTGTCCTACTCATGGATACAGGATGTTAATGGTACTCAACTAGCCATTCCCAATTCATTATCGGCAAGATTTTTAAACTTCAAGATTTCAGTTGATTTTTAGACAGATTTTGTTCATATTTGTACAATAAAAAATAACAACATGAAAAAAATATCAATAACTTTTTGCTTGGCTGTAGTTGGTATCACAACTTTACAGGCTCAGGAATACAAACTAATTACAGTGGTAGAATCCATTGTTCCGGGCGGACTTGGCAGGTCAAGAATGATCGAAAACAAGACTGATATGAATATTGATGAGTTTACCACAGAACGAACCGATGGTAAAAAAAGTAATCAAAGCGGTGTTAAGAGAAGAGACGCAAAAGTCGATCGATTTGCGGAGTCTAAGCTTCTCAACTTTTATAGTGCTGCCGGGATTAACTTCCAAAACATTGCATCAAATGATGCATTGATTACATCCAAAATAAATCAAATGATAGAAGAGGGTTGGGATCTTGCTTTTGTGATTGGAGGCGTGGAGAGTGATGCAGGAGAAACTGATAGTAAAGGAATATTTATAACGAGATATATCTTCAAGAAATAAAAAAAAATAGTTGTGAAATTATTCAAGCTAACGATAGTGGCGGTTACAGTAGTCTCCGCCCTATCTTGCTCAAGACAGGTAACCAGAATTAACCCGAACCAACAGGTTGATCTCAGTGGACGTTGGAACGACACAGATTCT
>JAPPDO010000347.1:0-1648 GCA_028821635.1 Ekhidna sp. | reverse complement strand
CTAAATTGGTGGCGGAAGAGATGATAAAAGATGTCACCGGACGACCATGGCACAACAACTTTAGGATTGAAAGTGATAGAAAACCCGTCATCATTGTAGGGTACGTCCAAAATAAAAGCTCAGAGCATATTGAGGCTGAAACATTTATTAAAGACGTGGAGAGAGAGTTTATCAATTCCGGGTTTGTAAAAGTGGTTTCCAACGCAGAATTTAGAGAAAAACTAAGAGAGGAAAGAGCGGAGCAGGGAGAGTTCGCATCTCCACAAACGCAAGCCAAGTGGGGTAAAGAACTAGGTGCAGACTTCATGATGTTTGGAGTCATAACTGCGGTAACCGATTCTTACAAAAAAGAAAAGGTCGTTAATTATAAAGTCAATCTTGAGCTATCAAACATCGAAACGAATGAAAAAGTCTGGCTCGGAGATAAAGAGATCAAAAAATATATTAAAAACTGAACCAAGTTTCGTGATTTTCTATTTGGGCTCCTCATTTTAAGACATGAAGCAGCTAATACTTCGTTTTTTGCTTTTAGGCGCAGCAGGTTGTGCTTCTTTTTATGATTTAAATTACGAATTTAACAAGCACTTTGAAGAAGGTCACATAGAAGAGGCCGCTATCACTCTGGACCAAAACAAAAAATTGGCAAGAAGCAAAACGAGGTTTCTGTATTATGCAAACCAAGGCATCGTAGAGCACCTGCTCGGAAACTATGAGAAAAGTAATAATTGGTTAGAGCAGGCCTATATTTTTGGCGAGGACTATCAGGAAAACTATCTCAATTTTGCAGCTTCTTATTTTCTGAATCCCAATTTGATCGTATACCCCGGAGAAGACCATGAGCACCTGATGCTATTGTATTACAAGACGCTCAACTATCTCAAAATGGAGAACTTTGAAGCAGCATTGGTGGAGTGCAGAAGGCTGAATCAGAGACTTTATGAACTTGAAGAGAAATATTTCTTTAAGAGTAAACTTCAAAGAAATGCATTCATCCATAATTTGATAGGAATTGTATATGATGCCTCCGGTGATTACAATAATGCTTTTATTGCTTATCGAAATTCTCTGGAAATCTATCAGGGAGAGTATGCAGAAATGTTTGGATTGAACGCTCCTGAACAGCTAAAGCGTGACCTGATTCGTGCAGGAAAACTGGCGGGGTTTTCAGAAGAAACGGGCCAATATGAAGATCAATTTGAAATAACGTATGATCCAAAAAAGCCCGATGGAGGAGAACTTATATTCTTCTGGCACAATGGACTCGCACCCGTTAAGGATGAGTGGTCAATCAATTTCGTGGTGGTGGATGACGGCGGGGGTCAGGTTTTTTTTCAAAACGAAGAACTGGGTTTAAACTTTCCCTTCTATTATGATGAGTCTGACGATGAAGATACGAGTATTACTGACCTAAGAGGACTTCGGGTAGCCTTTCCTAAGTATGTAGAAAGAGTACCCTATTTCCTGAATGCCGATTTACAGGTTGGGAACAGATACTATCAGTTGGAAAAAGCGGAGGATATAAATGCAATCGCTTTTAAAACATTGGAAAATAGGATGTTAGTGGAGTTAAGTAAAGGGTTACTTAGGATAGCGATTAAGAAAGCTGTTGAAAAACGAGTAAGAAAAGAAGATGAGACATTAGGGTTTC
>JAPPDO010000193.1 GCA_028821635.1 Ekhidna sp. | reverse complement strand
TTACGAGGATGGGAAAACAAAACTTACTTTTTCATCAAGATATACGGACTATCATATTACAATTGACCAGAAATCAAACGTTATTGAAAGTGATGTCCGACAGTTAAATCAAACAAGAATATAGGAATGTTTTACAACAAATCTTATCTTTGGAAAGGTTTACCAGACATTAATATGGCTTTGAAGAGAGATCAAATTAGTAATTTAAACATCATAACAAATGATGTTCATGCAAACGTAGAGAAAAAGGACTTTAAATCCATATCAAAATCCTTTAGTGGTACATTTGTTTATTGGGAATTAAATCAAGATAACATAAGCTGTCATGGAATCAATAGAAATTAAAATAGCTACGGACTTTAACTATACTCCCGGACCCAGATATATTGAGGAAGGGAAGAATTCAGGTGAGCAATTCCGAAGGGAAATTTTAGCCAACGCATTTAAAACAGCCATTGCCAAGAATAAAAAGGTTATTATCGACTTAGATGGTACGGATGGCTATGGGACTTCATTTCTTGAAGAATCTTTTGGCGGACTCATAAGAAATGATAAAATAGATTATAACGAGATCATTAACAGACTAGAGATAATATCTAATGAAGAAGAATACATAAAAGAAGATGTCTATGAATACATAGAGGACGCTCATAATGAAGCTTCAAATTAATATTCTCAAAGTCGTCTTGTATATCTGTCTGATACTTATTGGGATATTGGTTGGGAAGTTTATTGATTTCCCTTATTTTGAAATATCCAAAAGTATTGACTTGGTTAATGTTACTTCAATTGTGGTAACAGTTTTATTGGCTGTCCTAATTACTGTATTTTTTGATAAACGAAGAAGTGATAATCGAATTGAAAAAGACCTTATTCTGAGAAGAGTTGAAAACGTGTATGAAATAACTAATGAACTTCAAAAAAAGTCCATTTCGGGCGAAATTTTGTACACAGAGGCAGTTTCTTCAATTAAAAGAATAAGTACCTCTATGAAATCTATTTATAAAACGATAGATAAATGCCAATTCTCAATAAAGGATGATATCAAGACCTCAATCCAAAATACTATTGGGAAACTAAGAGATATACTGACTAACAACCCGCCTAAAGTAACGAAAGGTCAAATTAAAAAATTGGATTTACCAATAAAAGTAAAGAATGAAAATGCACAGTTAGAATCCAAAGCAAATTATAATGGCATTTGGTCGAACGACTCAAATGTTATTATTAAAAAAACAGAAAAGAATAAAAGAAGTTTTGACTTCAAAGATTTACCAGCAAAGACATATTTAGTGGCAACACTACTTTTTATTCTTATCGTAATAGGATTAATATATTATTTCAAAAAATGAGTTGGTGTAGCAATTACTATTTTTCCGAAAAAGAAATTGACTTTACAACCGAGTATTTGGATTATAATCAATTTCTACTTCAAGAGTTTTTCAATGCTGACTTAGAAACCTGGAAAAAAATATCAAATTACTATTACGATGAATATGGGAAACAATCTTTTGGTTATCTTAAAAGAAAATATTCTGAATGGGCGAATGGGAATTACCATTTAACCGATTTAATGAAAGGGCGTATTGTAGGCTTTATGCCACAATTTCTTACAGAGGAAGCAAAACATAAACTTGGAATTCACGACTTTATGTCTTCAATCAAAAAAACTGTTAATACTTTTTGGAAAAAAGAAACGTATAATTACAGAGACAGATACAGGTACTCACAATCTTCAAACAAGAAAAGACTTTCAAGAATCAATGACTTTTTAGAGTTATTTGAGAATGATTATGATAGAATAAATAAACTAACCTTTAATCTATTTAAATTTAACGTATTGAAAGATGAAGAAAAAGGTGAAGCTTTAGAAGTGAGTAAGTATATTTTAAAAGTCAAACTTCAAACTGCTTTTAATCAAGTTAAAAAAGATTTTGATACGTTTTTACCAATCATTACAAAGTTTAAAAGAGGAGCGTTTACAGCAAGTTATGAATTATCCTTTTACAAGTGTCATTTAGACTTATCAAACAAAGATTATCAAAAAATTTCGTTCCCAAATTTTAGAATTAACGAAATTGAAACTAATTCAAAGTATAGAAAATATTCAGACAAATATTTAGCTTATGAAATGGTTTCTGTAAATTCTGTAAGCAAAAAAGCAATTAGCGAATCTTTTCTTAATAATCATGACATGAATCTTTTTTATACTCATTATGAAGAGTTAGCAAAAGGCGATAGTGCAGTTGATATGAACGGAACTTTCCAAGGCGAGGGTGGAAAACTGATAATAAAAGCAGAAATGAAACCTCTAAAAATATTGAAAATATCAATCTCAAAATCAATATTTAAACTGGTAGTTGTATTAATCATAATTGCTGGAATAATTTCTTGGTCAGTTAGAGAGGAATGGTATTCCTTTTTATTTTGGGGTGGTTTAATTGGTGGATTTATTAGTTTCGGGTTCATTGCAGAAGAAATTTCTGAATTAAAAATATTAATCAAAGAATTAAAACAATATGGAAAGTAGTAATCAGTTAGTAAGACTTGACAATACAAAGATTATTGAAATAATCACAAACATTCCCAATTTAACGGATGACGATAAACATGAACTATCAAAAAAAGTTGCCTCTGATGATGTTGAAATCAGAAAAGGAGCATTAGAAAAAATAACTCAAAGTCAGATTGGACAAAATGACTTGATGGCGATTATGGGTGAACTTTCAGCATTAAATAAACGAGGTATGTATGTCAAAGCAAAACAAACAATTAAAACTGGTTCTGGACAGTTTGAAATTGAAATAAAAGGAGGCGACAGAAAGTTAATTATTCCAGTTCTAGTTATACTTGGGATAATAATAATCGCTGTTTTATTGATAATGTTTTGGTAGAAAGAAAACCACATACCGCTAACAATGGCTTATAGGCAATGGCGGGTGAATACTCAATTTGAAGGTTTGTAGCCCGCCCGAGCATTTACTAATTGTTTCTGAGTAGACCTGGAAATCTTTTTACTATGTATTTGCGAGTAGACATAGCTATGAAGATCAGTTTCAGAAAGCCTACTCACGGGTAGATCAAGCTCACGTTCGATTTTAGAAATAAAAGAACAATAGGTGACAATCGTACTTTCACTATAGCGTTTAACCTCCATAATCTTCCGTAAATCAGCTATGCTCTTCATGATCTAAATCTATAGAATAATTGGTTAAAACAGCTGATTTAATACCACAACGGTTAGTTAAAAGGTATTATTTCACTAAGTTGCGTTTATATAAACGTTGGCGGTAATGCACAAAAAAAAGATACAGATGAAAACTACACTAACATTCATATTAATTATAATATTAACAGGGTTTGTTCATGGACAATGCTCTTACAATGAAATTTTTCCAGTTGAACATGGAATATCAAAATTCAAAGCAATAACAAGAATTGCATCTATAGGAAATATTAAGGAAGACAAACAGGCAAACCAATATTATTTCGCTCGCTGGGATAAACCTCATTATTTAAAGGGTGACTCCGTTTATGAATCTTCTGTCTTCTATGACTATACTCTTCATCCATGCTTTAAAGGAAATGAAAACGAATTGTACTTACGTTTCGTTGATGACAAATTGTACAAAATAAGAATCACACTGACATTCTCACATGCACAATTTGAAAAATGTATGGAAAACTACAACACATTGGTTGCAATTTTTAAGAATGAATTTATTGATTGGACGCAGTTCGTTCGCAGTATTCGCAGTAACGATGTGACAAAAGAGCAAATAGGCGAAGGCTATTGGTTTTATCCCACCACTGAGGAGAACAGGGATAAAATAAAATTAAATTACCTTGCTATTGGATACGAAGTGGAATACGAAATGAAATGGAGTGACTATAAGAAAGAATGGTATAGAACAGGAAATGTCGATAAGTATGTAATTGAAATCAAATTTATAAATCTAAAAGGGACAAACTTGACAAATGAAAGATATTAAGAAGAATGAAACACATAGACTATAATCACGAAATAAAAAAGATTAATAGCACCAAAAAGTTACGTGAACTATTCTTGGGGTTTATGTCATTGGCAAAAGAAACGCTTACAGAATATAATCATCATAAAAATCCTGATTATTATCAAATCGTTTATCAAAATTTATTTCAAAGGCTTTACATAGGTATCAGTGCCATTGAAACACTATTTGATAAGTTCAACAGGAACAGGTATTTCAAATACCCAATTGCAATCCAAATGAGAACTTGTATTTTAGACAGTATCACAATTGCATATCTTGCATTATTTATAGATAAGAAAAATCAGAATAAATTTAAAGAACAGGTCATTAAACTTAATCATCCTGTTGCCCGTGAACTTAATGATGAAATTGAGGAAATGATTAAAAAAGATAAGTCAGAATACAAGAAACACCTTGAACGGGCTGAATTTCACTTCCCTGACAATTTTACGAATGGTCAAAGAATAAAACTAAAGAAAATTCAAGAGTTAAAACCTAGAGGAATGGCGAAGGCTCTTAAAGGAACTCCGCTTGAATGGTATGGCGAAATTTATAAACTTTATCAGCACTATTCAAAGTATGAACATTTCGGAACTGTTAGCAAAACACTTATAGAGTTTGATGCAGAATTTGAGTTTGACAATCTGACATTTTCGACTTTCTATGTTTTACAAGCTGCATATATGACGATGAAATTTATGGAGGTTGACACTGTAAAAATTGAAAAAATGAGAAAACTGAGAGACAAGATTAGAGAAGTTGAGCCAACATTTGATAAAAGAGCACATACCGCCAACAAAGGCTAAGAAAACATGCGGGCTGACAAGGTAAAATGAACATGAAAACACATAACAAAACTCGGCACTCTTCAGACAGATAAGTGTTCCAAAACCCGCACGTTTCTTAGCCAGAGCCGTTGGCAAACATAAATTAGCACATGAGCAAATGGAGATGGGATCAAGGCCGGTTGTTATATTTTGACTATAACATTCTTAGGGAAGTCTCTATTGTTCTTAAAGATCTTAATGGAGTTTCACTACGTAGTGACCCAGACCCACTGAGAGAACCTCTCGAACTACGCACTGGAATGCCCTTCGCTCCAAATAGTTATAGGGTTTGGAGAAATTATAAACGTGTTTTTGAATGTAGTTTCCTCGCAACAGCACTCGATAACAATCTTGTAACAACGGATTTCTGCGATGAGCTTGCCAACAACTCAGGAAAGTTTGGGGATGTAGATGACTTTCTATTCCATTACATACCGCGTTTTAGATTTCCCTTTCCTGCTTTTCAAGATTATAATTCGAGTGATCCAATCATCTACCCCTATTGCGCCATTCTTAAACTTCTAATGGCTAGGTTACTTGAAAATACCAATACGTCATTGACTCTGGAGGATGTTTTTACTCATTTAGTTTCCAATGGCGTTACTGGAACAGAAGATGTCGATTTCTTTAGAAAGCTTAAGCCAACTTCATATACACCTAAGGGAGACGATACAAGGCAAGTCCGAGAGATGCTGATATTTATGAGTCAAATCAATTTACTGAAATGGAATAAAGGCCAGCTTATTCTTGATGCGTCAATAGAAGATTATTATAACTACAATGGATTTGCGGACTTGATTAACCCTGATTTTCAGAAACCAAAAGATATTAGACATGAGGATTTCCTAAGCTTAACTTCTTTAGCGAAGGGAATTAAGAAGGTAAAACTCCAAACAAGAGAGGTTCCAAACGATGAGATATTCATAGAAGGTAAACGGTCAAGAATTAGCCACTTAAAAATTGAAAGAAGTCCTGTTCTTCGTAGAATGTTTTTGGAGCAAAATCCCGTTCCAATTTGCGACATGTGTACTTGTAATACTAAGGAAAGATATCCATGGACAGATAATCTGATTGAAATTCACCATGTACTTCCATTATCATCATCTTTAGGTATTACTGCGAAAGGAACATCACTAAGTGATGTTGTTGGGCTTTGCCCTTCGTGTCACAGAAGTGTACATTTGTACTACAATAAATGGCTGAAATCAAAAAAAGAAGATGATTTCAAGAATAGAGATCAAGCCATCGAAGTTTATAACGAGGCGAAGGTTCAGTTTGTGGCATGAAAGAACTTAAAGAAAAGCTATCAGTACAAAATCAACTATCCTTATTTAAGGAATCTAGTAAAAAAGATATTCCCCTTGCCGAACTACTTGAAAACAAGGGTTTAAACTATGACAATCTGAGATACAGAAACTATGTCAATGGCTTCTCTCATGAAGAAAAGTCACACCCTATTGAGGAGTATCTTCAAAAAAGTTCTGGTGTTCCAGCAGTTAGTTTCTTTACAGGAGCTGGTGGAATGGATTTGGGATTTGAATATGCAGGGTTTGAAACAATAGGTTCATTTGAAAACAATGAACTCTTTTGCAACACCTTAAGAATAAACAATAAGAAAAGACCCGTTTTTGGCCCACCAGACTTTAGCGGAGATATCTCTAGAAGAGATGAAATTGCTGAAATTCTCACAAAAAAATTGGGGGTGAAAAACTCATTTGAAGGAGTCTTTCATGGTGGACCGCCATGTCAACCTTTTAGCATTGCCTCCAATCAACGGTTTAGAAAGGAAGATGGCAATTTCAAAAGAAAAGGGTTCGAAGATGAAGAGAAAGGTAATTTGCTATTTGATTACTTATGGTTGATAGAGAAATTTCAGCCCAAAGCCTTTGTTATCGAAAATGTATCTGGGCTAAAAGATTTGGATTCTGACGGTCAACTTTATGGTTCATTAAAGAAATTAAGAAAGGTTGGTTACAAAATATCCGATCCTCAAATTCTTAATGCCTCTTACTTTGGAGTTCCTCAAAATAGGTTACGACTTTTCATTGTGGGAGTGAGAAACTCCGATCAGTTCCAGTTTCCTCAAATCTCATTATTTCAAACTCCTTGCATAGACGTTTTTGATAGATCTTCAGATGGACTCATGAACAATGAAACCAGAAAACATACTGCCAATTCGGTTTCGAGATATATGGAACTGGACTATGGGGCAAGGGATCAACTCGGGAGAGTAGATCGTCTAAACCCATTTCTTCCCTCTAAAACAGTTATTGCTGGAGGAACCAAAGGAGGTGGTCGATCTCACTTACATCCATATATCCCAAGAACACTTTCCGTTCGAGAATCTGCTCGACTTCAAACCTTTCCAGATAATTATATCTTCAATGGCTCAACGGCGAGACAATTTACTCAGGTTGGCAATGCTGTCCCCCCAAAATTGGCTTACTCCATAGCTAATGAACTTATAAAACTGGTCTAAACGTTTGCTAACAAGCACTAAACTCCATCGGCTTACTTAGTTATTTGCAAAGAGTATTTGGAACAGATACTTTTGAGATAAATGAAAAGCTGAGCCGACAGAGCTTAGTTAGACGTTATAGTTAATGAGAAGCTTTGCCTAATTCCCACGGTCTGTTATGCAAAGCATGGTTAACCATCTCCTCAAATCCAGCTGCTGAATTTGACGCCCAAAGTTGATTGCGTACTCACTCTTGAGGTTATTACAGAACAAATTCCAGTAATCAAACAAAATGTGCTTGCTAACAACATCTATTCTAAATATGGCTTCTTTTAGTGTCCCTAATTACCCTCTTCAACTAAATTATTATGCTAAGACCGTCCTGACTTCATTGATTGAAGTTTGCCATTAAAAAGTGATTGAAAATTATCGGATTTAACAAATTCTTTATACTGACTAGAACCAATTTTAATCCTCTGAGGCAAAATTTCGGAATTAGTCGGTATGACAACGACTTTATAGGCTATAGGGGAGTAGTCATTGCTCAAAGTACTGAAAATACCATTGAGTGCTTTTGCCTCCTCGTGGCTATATCTTCCAACAAAGACCATTAATTGAGCATAAAAAATGTTATCCCCGTGCTTATTTATTCTGACGGCTAACTGCCCATCCCCAAATATTTTGGCAGAACCAAGCATGAAGCCATAGAAGGTAGTAAGGATTGTATCGCCATTCTCTTGTATTTCCATGACTTCCTGATAAAGAAACCCTTCCTGTTCATCTACATAGTATAGTAAGTATTTACCTGCTAATAATTTCAGCCCGGTCTCATTATTAGAATTATTAGTTAATTTCTTTTCAATCTCTTTAAGATTGGCAATCGTAGGGCCGAAGTTATTTCCGGAACCAAGAAAGAAATGGTAAAGGAATTGTTGATCAGGAGGACTTTGACCGTCGAGGTAAGTATTCTTTCCCCGCTCTTCCAAATGAATGTCTACTTCCTTCTTCTCAAAACAAATCCGCCCCACAATTGGCCGGTTATTCGGTCCTACTCCCGAATAAGTTCCTAACAGATATTTCTCATTGTAAAAGGAAGAATCAATAATTAAAATTAATCTACTGCGATTGCCGGGATCATCGAAAAGACCATACAGTATTTCTCTTGCATGTAGAATTTTAAAAAATCCGAAGTGGGTCTTGCTATCAAATATTTTCAAAGATGCCTTGTTGCTGTCCTTCTCAATTTTTAGATAAACATTAGTCGCAAGGTGATTATTAGAATTTAATATACAACCGATATATGAGTGAGCGTAATTTTCAATTTTATTGGCAGTCAGACTTTCTTCCGATAATTCAAACTTATTTTGTGGCAATGTTGAGTTTACAACCAGCCTTTGATTGGTGATTTCATTTCTAATGATAATATCTATTTCTTTGGAATGAGCCTGCTCTTCCTGCTCCTCTTCGGTTAGCACCTTTTCAAATATTATCTTTCCTGCAACAGGATGATCACTTCTATCAAATCCGGAGTAGGTACCTAACAGAAATGGTTTATTTACGATATTTCTGTTTCCGAAAAAAACGGAAATCAATGCATCTCTTTCCGTTGTAGCAAAATCTTTGGAGAAGTAAAACGTAATCGTATCTTTCGCTTCTATGACAACCCCCTTGTAGGTGTATAGTGAAGGCGTATCCTCATCCTCCCAATAAATGAGCGTCCAATCAACATTTTTGTATTGATTGTATATGCTCAATTTCGTTTTGATAACCTCACGATCCTCTCCATAGTAATAGCCAACATAGTATTCGTTGTCAATATCAGTAAATGGGTTTATGCCAATTAATTTTAGTTGCTCATTCCTTACGGAGGAGTCAAATTCATAATAATCCAGGAATTCAGTAATCCCTTTGAAGCCAATGCAATTAAAGTAGACATATACATACTCTCGGGTCAGTTTGATTATTTTATTACTGTTCCACTCTCTTACCTTATTGTAGAGGTACTTCCCATTAATATGCAACCCTGTTTTAATGCGTATATAGTCCCGTAAATTCGGCTTATTATCATCCATATTGTCAAAGCCATACAGTTGATAACTCAAAATCAATTCAGCATTTACTGCATTTTCCTCTGAAAAAGCCCGAACCAACTCATCGTGCAATTTCCCAAAAACAGTGGGTAGTAGTTTTAAACTTTTGTATTCTTTCTTGTATCCCATGAGACAGAAAATTCCTAAATTAAAAAATTACTTCCTGATAATTTTAAAATAATAGGAATACTTCTTCATTAAGCAGGAAGTATTTCAATTTGCTACAATATTAAAATATACAGCTTAACGATCATTACGATGAGAATAATTTTACTACTAACAATTACCTTTCTTGTTTTTGAACTTAGAGCCCAAGAGGTCACTATTCGTGGAATAATAACGGACGGTGACGGTGAACCCTTGATTGGCGTTACCGTAAGTGTTAAAAATACATCACAAGGAACCGTTACAAAATCCGATGGGTCTTATGAAATTACATTGCCCTCGAATAGCGAAACGCTTGTTTTTAGCTATGTAGGATTTGTAACCAAGGAAATTACTCCTAAAGAAGAAACTAACTTAAATGTCAGCTTACTTACTGATGCAACCAGCTTAGACGAGGTTACAGTTACCGGATTTACAGACCTTTACGGAAGGTCAAGAAAACGGCTGGAATCCATTCAATCTATTCCCGAGTCCGTAATTGCACTTAATGCGGAACAGATTGAAATGACGGGAGTAGAAGATATTGGAACGTTTCTAACTCAGGTTCCCGGTATTTCGTATGGGGAGTCCCAAGATCCCGGAACGGTTCTTATAAATGTTCGAGGAATCCCTCAAATTAGGTATGGACACTCACCAATAGCACTTGTTGTGGACGGCGTATACCTGGCTGATGCAAATCTTAATACTCAAACCCTTCATGATATTGAACAAATCGAAGTTGTCAAAGGGTCTCAGGGTATCTTTTATGGTAAAAATGCAATCGGCGGTGCAGTGAGCATTACGACAAAGCAAATTACAGACCAACTGAGTGGGACTTTCAAAGCAGGATACGGCAATGGTAACGCAACAAACTCATCCATATCGCTGTCAGGACCTATTGTAAAGGATAAGGTTTATTTTAGGCTGTCTTCAAACTATGCCAACTTCGACGGATTAATAGAAAATACGTTTCTGGATCAGTATGTGGACTTCAGCACAGATCAATCCATCAGAGGTCTTCTACGGTTTGAATTAAATGACCGGTCTAACCTAACCGTCACCGGTCACCACAGTTATAAGCGAAGTGGTGCGATTACTTTCGTTGATAGCAATCATAACGATGACTTCACAGGAATTTTTACCACCCCATTTCAGGAAACGGTGGATGGTGACCCCAAGGCTCCAAATAATTACAGTGGCTCACCACGTGGGGATTGGCTGGGTGAAGGAACGATTAATACGAATTTTATTAGTGCTAAATATGAAATTAGCTTTGAAAAATTTACACTGAATGCCATAAGTTCATTTACAGATGTAAGTCTTTTTTATGACGGAGACTACTTCTCATACGGTCCTGTCCCTGATGCGTACCAAGAGATGGAGAGAGGCTCCGAAACTTTCAATCAAGAGGTAAGACTGATTTCAAAAGGTAACAGCCCTCTTCAGTGGAATGCAGGAGTCTTCTTTCAAAGGATAAACAGTCCGTGGGTAACTGCTCAAATCAACAACAATGATATTACAGATTATGAATACACTGATGTAACAAGGCTTAATCTGACAGATGATGTAAATGAACTAACCTCTTTTGCTCCCTTTGCATTTCTTGAGTATAATATCACGGATAAATTTAAAATAGCGGCGGGTGCACGAAATGAATTCGAGACGGTTGAGAATACAACACAACTATTCGGTGGCTCCAATTCAAGTAGGTCCTACAGCGTCCTACAGCCTAAAATCTCTGCTTCTTACAACATCGCAACAACATTTATGGCTTATGGCAGCTACAGTGGCGGCTTCAGAAGTGGCGGCTACAATGCTGCTATTTTGGAGAGTCCACAAGGTGGAGGTATTGAAAAGGAGATACAACATGAAACCTCAACAAGCATTGAAGCAGGTTTTAAGAGCAGTTTTGCCAACAATCGTATCATTTTCAATTTCGCATGGTTTAGTACGGTATTCAACGATCAACAAGCCTATAGATTCGGATATGGTAATGTGGATGGAGATACTGATACCGGAGATGCCTTTGGAAATGAATCTTTTTTGGGAACGGTGAATCTGGCTGAAACAGAACTTACCGGTTTTGAAATAGATGCCAAGATACGTGCCTTTAAGTTCTTAGACATAATTGGGGGATACTCTTCCATTGATTCCGAAATTACCGATGCAGGCATAATTGCCGGCTTTGACGAAAGCGCAAATAATGGAAATGCTACCCCTTTTACACTAGAGTCAAGCTGGAATTTAGGCTTACTAACGAAGTTTAATCTTACTGAAAAAGTGAAAATAAGGGGAAATTTAAACGTTGAAAATAAAGGAAAGAAATTCTGGTTTGCTGAAAATTATTTATTGCCTCAATCCGAAGTATTTCAGGAACCATACACACTAATCAATAGCCGGTTAATGGTAGATTTCAACAACATAACCATTGGCATCTGGGGCAGAAATATTGCTAATACCGAATACAATGTGGAATGGTGGCCTTTGAGTGCATTTGGTAATGGAGATATTCGAACTCCAAACCAACCAAGAACTTACGGGATAGATTTTAGCTATACATTTTAAGGTAAAGCAATTAATAGATTCTTAATTTCTTCTTTTAGCATCTCAACATTTACGACAAAATAGAATACAAACGGATGAGAGTTGCCACAGATATTGGTGGGACATTTACAGATTTAGTGTGTCTCGAATTTGACAAAGAAGGGTCTCCAAAAGGTGTAAAGGCTTCAAAGGCTAATACCACGCCGTCCGAATTTGAACAAGGGATATTTGACACGATTGAAAATGCGGGTCTTAACTTCTCCGAAATCAGTTTTTTTGCACACGGCACAACTGTTGTGATTAATGCACTAACGGAGAGAAAGGGAGCAAAAACAGCATTAATTACCACCAAAGGATTTAGAGATGTTTTGGAAATTGCGCGATGCAACAGGCCGGATTTATTCAATTTTAACTTCGTTAAACAAGTCCCATTTGTACCAAGATTTCTGCGATTTGAGGTTGATGAGAGAATCAACTACAAAGGTGAAATTTTAGTCGATCTGAATACAGAAAATCTCACCGAGATCATTGATAAGTGCAAGGAAGAAGGTGTAGAATCCATCGCTATTTGCTTACTCCACGCCTATAAAAATCCAATCCATGAAAAGGAGCTGCTTAAAAAAGTTAAACTGCAACTCCCGAAAGTTGAAGTCATAGCATCCAATCAAGTTACCAGAGAATGGCGTGAATATGAACGCACGAGTACCACCGTTCTATCAGGCTATGTTTTACCAATAGCCAAAAAATACCTTAATAACCTTAACGAGAAGCTTTCGTACAAAGGACTTAACAGTTCCCCATATATCATGCAGTCTAACGGAGGAATTACCTCCATCAATGATGTCATGACTAATCCGATTACGATGGTAGAGTCCGGCCCTGCAAGTGGTGTCTTTGGTGCCATTGCTCTTGGAAGAGTCATTAACAAAAAAAACCTGATTGTTCTCGATATAGGAGGCACTACCGCCAAATGTGCTCTGATTGAAAATGGACAGGTACAAATAACAACAAATTATAAAATTGAAAAATCAAAGACTAAGGCAGGCTACCCCATACAAACGCCGGTCGTAGATATTGTGGAAATAGGTAATGGAGGAGGAAGTATTGCATGGACTGATGCAGGTGGAAAAGTGCACGTTGGCCCCAAAAGTGCCGGTGCACAACCTGGCCCGGCTGCCTATGGAAATGGGGGGAAGGGGTTCACCACTACTGATGCAAATATCCTGTTGGGGAGGATTCATCCCGATTATTTTTTGGGAGGAAGGCAAACTCCTGACCTTGATGCAATTAATTCAGCCATAAAGCCGCTTTGCGATGAAGTGAATTCGTCTTTTGAAGAAGTGGCAAGAGGGGTAATTAGAGTTGCCAATTCAAACATGATCAACGCCTTAAAACTGATCTCAGTGAACAAAGGATACGATCCAAGAGATTTTTCAATGGTCGTAATTGGCGGAGGTGGAGCAATGCACGGTGCAGACTTGGCAAGAGAACTTCAAGTTTCTGAAC
>JAPPDO010000247.1 GCA_028821635.1 Ekhidna sp. | reverse complement strand
AGATTCTGAGTTTAAGCGGCAAGCCGTTGCTGGAAGGCACCACCAACACAAGGGTAGACATCACCTCCCTGCGAGGCGGCCTGTATTTGGTACAGCTGCCGGACGGACGTTTGTTGAAATTTGTGAGGGAGTAGGGGAAACTGGCAGATTTTACGTTATTAGGGCGGCCCAATACCCGATACAAATAAAATGACTATAAAATGGGAAACAATTCTCCATTACTGAAAAAAGTGGAAAATGCCGGAATAGAAGGTATCAAAAGAAAGCGAAAGCCATTCCATATTACGCCCGCTGATTTTTTTGAAGAAGCGAACACAATCAGGCAGTTATATGCTCAGTTTATTAACACCCCGGAATCTAACCGGATTGTGTTGATCCCTTCGGTATGGCATCGCAAATGTGATTTGGAATCTACCTTTTAATTCAGGTAAAATATTAATTACTGATGAGCAATTCCCGAGCAATGTTTATCCGTGGCAATCTCTGAACCGGAACAGGTTTACTGTTGAAATAATCAAAGCTCCTGATTCGGAGAATCGTGGTGCAAATTGGAATGAATTTGGGTTTAACTTTTACCAATGAGAAGGAAACTATCGAAAACACCTTTGCACCCATGGACCTTCCGGATTACATCTATGCCATATTGCATTCACCAACGTATTGAGAGAAATACGAAGCGTTTTTAAAAATAGATTTTCCAAGAGTACCGTATACAAAAGGCATGGACACCTTTTGGAGGCTCGTAAAGCTGGGGAGAGAAGTCAGACAAACCACCTACTTGAAAGCCCGGCCATAGTGCAACACATCCCACACTACCCCATAGAAGGAGATGATACTGTGAGTAAACCCACCTACAAAGACGGCAAAGTGTATATCAACAGTTCCCAGTATTTTGACAAGGTACCGCAAGTAGCGTGGGATTCTTACATCGGTGGCTATCAGCCTACCCAAAAGTGGATCAAAGACCGAAAAGGCAGACATCTTACTTATGATGATATTGCACACTATCAAAAAATCATCGCAGCCCTCACCGAAACCGACAGAATAATAAAGGTATTAATAAGGTAACTTTTTAAAAAGAAGGTTTAAGAAAGCCGTTAATAGTTATCCATATAGTTCTCAATTATTTAAAGATTCCTGAATAATTCTAACTTCGTTCTTGCTATCGGGCGTTCCCGGCATTATTCCGCACGGGATAATTGGAAATAAATACGAAGTCCAAACACATCATCAAACAGAAATCACTCATATTTAGGGTGAATTAAAATTTATGCGTTTTTTCACTGTTGCGATTTTGACTATGTTGATGTCCTACTCCTTCGCTAAGAGAGAAGCTTTGGCTAGTGAGGTATGGATTGATGGTTCATCTTTTTACAAATCGGTCTCACATAAAACGAAATCAACGATCTATTTTGAAAAGTGGGATTTTTATGTGCAACAGTTTCTGGAAGACAAAAATTACTACGTCGCCCTTCAGTTAGACCAACGATTTGATCCTCTGCCCGAAGATGATCTTTCGTTGCCGGATTTAACCCTAGTCGCAGCTTTGGCTAATGATTCCACTTTAAATCAATACTTCTCCTTTTTGGAAAACTTCGGAAGAACCCATGGGATTAATTACATGATCCTTCCGGAATCAACGGGTCTTTCGGAATTGGAAGTGGAGGTGATAAAAAAAGCCCGTCAAAAATCTCCTTTTTACTTTTTGAATAAAACGTCTCTATCTCGGGAAGTGCCGGATTCAAAGTCAGCATTTGAGGAGTGGATGCCTCAGTATCCCACGATCTGGCTGGTTGGTCTGAGTCATAATTTTAAAAGAGTAAAAAGATGGGCCTCAAAATATAGAAAAGAAAGTCAGGATAGCTTTGTGAAAGGACTAGGAGATGCCGGGAATGCCGAATTTATTCCGACTTATGGACTTCCTAACAGCTTGAGGATGAACCTGGTGAGAGAGGGAACTATTGCCATTGACCCGAGTGCTTTACTCCCCCTCGCTGTCGGGGAGGTAGTTTATTTGGGCGAGGATGAAGCATTAAAGAAGTGGCTTTCCCGCTATGCAAAGGTTTATGAGACACCCGTCCAAGGGCTTCAAAAAATCATTGATATCAGATTTGAAGATAAGAATTTTCAAGAAGGCGACATTTTGATAACTAATCGGGTAGTAAACTTTCGGTATGCTTCTCAGATTGTGCTGCCGGCTCATTATGAAGGTCTTGAAATAAATCTTTGTAATATGCTTTTTGGAGGAGTTGCAATAAAAGGCCGCCATCCTCTCGGTCGCCCTGTCGCCAATCATCACTTTTTAACTCATTCTACAAGCAGGTGGGAAGGGCTGGACATCTCTTATGAAGACCAAATAGATTCATTGAGTGAGTACGCCATTTCTAATTTTGCTACCCCCGGATTACAGGTTGTTATCGTAAAGAACGGAAGTCTGATTTTTAATAAATCATACGGTTATTACAGTTACGATAGCATCAGGAAGGTACGTCCAAACACCATTTATGACTTAGCTTCTTTAACAAAGGTGGTCGCCACTTTACCTGTAGTTGCTTATCTGATTGACCAGGGAAAAGTAAATTTGGACGACACCATCGGTCGGTATCTTCCGGATTTTGTTGGGTCGAATAAATCCGCCATAACCATTAAGCAGTTACTGGCCCATCAGGGTGGTTTGAAGTCATACATTCCGTTCTGGAGTATGATGCCTGAGAGAGATCGATTGGATGCCTTTTACTACAAAACTGTTGAAGATGAGACCTTAGATCGAAGAAGTCATAGTTACAAACCGGTCCCGATTCTTTTAGATACTTTAAAAAGCTACATAGTTCGGTCAAAATTGATTGAGGACACAGATAGCTACAACTACAGTGACCTCGGGTTTATGATACTGCACATGATCGTAGAAGCTGTTACAATGCAGCCGTTTGATCAATTTTTGGAGCGTACATTTTATCAGCCCATGGGACTGAAAAATGTAGTTTTTAACCCGCTGAAGAGGGGGATAAATCAAAAATCAGTTGCTCCCACAGAATACGATGGGCGATTCAGAAATTATCAGATTTGGGGAGAGGTACACGATCGTAATGCAGCCATTTTTGGAGGAGCCGCAGGACATGCCGGACTTTTTTCAAATGCAGTTAATCTGGCAAAAATGATGAGTATGTATATGAATGGAGGTATTTATGGTGGAAAAAGATACCTGTCTGAAGACATCCTGAATCAGTTTAACTCAAGGTATTTCGATGAGAATAGACGTGGTTTAGGATGGGATAAAAAGGACGGAGAAAGCGATAGCGCATCTGAATATGCCAGTGATTTAAGCTTCGGTCATACCGGATTTACAGGAACAATGGTTTGGGCCGACCCTAATGAAGATTTAGTCTTTGTGTTCCTTTCAAACCGAATTTATCCGGATGCCGATAATTGGAGATTGAATCAGCTTAATATTAGAAAAAAGATGCACGATGTGGTCTATGAATCCGTTATTCACTAAGCTGACGGAACTTATTAGCTATCTTGTCGGTTAAAATCGCTTGTAAACTAATTTCCATGATTAAAATAGGAATTGTTTGTTATCCGACCTACGGCGGGAGTGGAGTCATCGCCACGGAACTCGGTAAAGCACTTTCCCAAGAAGGGCATGAAATACACTTTATCACTTACTCACAACCCACCCGATTAGATTTCTTTAACCCCAACCTCTACTATCACGAGGTGAACGTTAAGTCTTATCCATTGTTTCAATATCCGCCATACGAGTTAGCACTTACTTCAAAAATGGTGGACGTGGCGATCAATGAAAAGCTGGATTTGCTTCATGTTCATTATGCCGTCCCACATGCCTCTGCAGCCTATATGGCTCGACAGATTTTAAGAACTAAAGGATACGACATTCCATTTATTACAACCTTACATGGGACTGACATTACCGTTGTGGGGAAGGATGCTACAAACGAACCGGTGGTCACATTTTCAATTAACGAATCTAATGGAGTCACAGCCGTTTCCGAAGATCTCAAAAATGATACGTACAAGCATTTTAAAATTAATCGGTCAATAGAAGTAATTCCGAATTTTATTGATTTGGAGAGATTTAAAAAACAGTCAAAAGACCATTTTAAAAAGGCTATATGTCCTAATGATGAGAAGTTAGTTGTCCATACCTCTAACTTCAGAAAAGTAAAAAGAGTTAAGGATGTACTAGATGTCTTTTGCGAAATGAGGAAGGTTGTTCCTTCTAAACTTCTCCTCATTGGAGATGGGCCCGAAAGAAAGCGAATGGAAGATAAAGCAAGGGGTATATGTACGGAAGATATTCGTTTCCTAGGCAAGCTTGAGGCTGTTGAGGAGGTGCTGTCCGTCAGTGATCTTTTTTTGATGACATCAGAAAAGGAAAGCTTTGGGCTTGCAGCCCTCGAAGCAATGGCCTGCGAGGTGCCTGTCATCTCAACCAATGCAGGAGGATTGCCGGAGTTGAATAAAAACGGATATTCGGGTTTTGTTTGTGAGGTAGGAGATGTCGACGGGATGGTAAAAAAGGCGATTCACATGCTGGATAATGATAATCTGGAAAAATTCAAACAAGGGGCTAGAGAAAGGGCAGCGGAGTTCGACGTGAACATGATACTACGGAGGTACGAGGATTACTATCTGTCAATCATTAAAGAACACAAAAAATCATTAACAGAAACTTTATAGCGTTTTAGGTACATGAGTTTCCGGTTCTTCATTGAACAATCCCGGCTGGTTCTTATAGATTTTGATACGATTTTTTGCTGTTTCACAATACTCAGAACTCATGTCTACTCTGATAAGGCGACGATTTAGTTGAAGGGCAGCTATGCAAGTTGTTCTGCTGCCACACATGGGATCAAGCACAATATCTCCCTCGTTTGTCCATGATGCGATGTGATCTCTTGCTAGGGCGCATGGAAATGGTGCGGGATGCCCTTTTGCCTCTTGGTCTTCAGCTTTCTTACCCACCACGTATTCCCAGATATTGCCTTTTATCTTCTTGTTCTTTACGGGGTTGGCCATCTTTTCCCGTTTCCGTTCGCCCCTCGAATAGTTTTTGTACGTCGTTCCGTTCAATTATCTCATTGATTTTATGCTCCATCGTTCTTAATTTATACTAAAAATTCCGGAATCGGAAATTGCTTTGATGGTTTTATTTCCCTGATTTTCTTCTGTTGTCTTCCTTGCAAAGCATTTGGCAGTTTTCAATGCTTGTCTTTCCACCTTCGTGCCACGGAGTGATATGGTCGGCCTCCATTTCTTCAATCTTGAAAGGCTTATTACATTTTGCGCAAATTCCCTCCTGACGTTCGTAAACCTTCTGTTTAACAGCATCTGTAAATACACGAATTGACAGATACTTCTCATCACGAGTTAAGATATAAGGGTATATGCCGCTCTTTTTTACATCATCGTCCAGTGTAAGCTTTGCGACTTCTTTCTCAATTTTCTCGGTGTCGTATTGTTCATCTTTGAAAGTATTGTAAAGCATACCCCAATCAACGCCTTTCATAGATTTTCTTTTTTTGACAAAGGTTGATGTCACCCAGGTTATGACATCTTGAAAGTAACGCCAAAGCGCACTGGCGTTCTGATTATGCTGCCGTTGGGACATATACTCTTCAACTTTTCCCTCTGAAGCCCACTTGATGACCGTTTCCAGGTACTCCTGACGGATAGGCGAACCTGTCAGATAGTCGCTTCCGATGTTATAAGCTGCACATTCGGGCTTGCTGAAATACCGCTTGGCATCCGAGACCCAAGGCCCGGCATAAACCGCATTTCTTAATTCCTGATCGGTGAGCTTTTCGCCGGCAATGTTGATGGTTTTGAACCATTCCAGCTTTTCGCTGTCCGTGCCGCTGCATACATAGACCATGAGCCTATAATCCAGGATTTGCTCCTTTTTGTCTTTGGGAAGGTTATGAAAAGCCAAGTCATCCATTGAAAAATTACCTTTCACATACTGGCAGATGGAGATGGTTCTCTGCTGCCCGTCAATGACCTCAAAATCTTTGTTATCACGCACTGCCCAATACATCACATTCAGAGGGAAGTCTTTTTGAATGGTCTTTATGACCGCATTGCGCTGTTTTTCTTTATAAATGAACTCACGCTGAAAGGGAGGGCGAATATCCAACTTCCCTCCATAGCCAAAGACACCGTCTAATCCACGGTCTTCATAGTCTTCGGTCAGTTCTCGAACGGTGACTTCTTTGAGTTTTATTTCCATTATTATGTGTCAATGATGCTTCTAATCTTTTTATTTTTCAGTTCATTTTTTGACCTGCTGTAAAGATGAGTAAAAGTTTTCAAATATGTGAAACTTTTTACTATACTTTTGCTTTTGTTTATTATTCTGTTATAGATTTACAATAGATCAATAAGGAATTAACAATGCCTACACCTGAGAATCAAGACGTTTCTACGCTGCAACCTCCGTTGGGGGACGTTTTCACGCCGGTTTTTTATTCTGCTATTCAAATAGCTAATCATTTTATAGAAAGAGGGATAAATGAAAATATTAAAATTACCTTAATCCATCTCTTGAAACTGACCTATATTTCACATGGTGTGCATTTGGCTCTGCGTGATAGTGAGGGTCTCTTTACAGAGCAGGTAGAAGCGTGGAAGTATGGGCCCGTTATACCCTCTGTATTCTTTGCCTTCAGGCACCACGTTACCTTCAACCACGCCACCTTCAATATTACAATACCGGAAAGCCCCGATAGATATGAGTCCATAGAGGATGCTGAAGACATAAATATACTGGATTTGATATGGGGAAAATATGCAGCATGCACAGGCCCACAACTGATAGAGGTAACACATCAGAAAGGCACACCCTGGCATGACATCTGGTACAAAGAAGACGGTCAGTACAGAAGGTCTGTAGTCATACCCAATGAAAAAATTAAAGCGTACTATCGTGAAATGCTGCTTGACTAATGCCTGAAGAAAAAGAAGACGCTAATCGTCAGAAACTTTTATCTCCTTCTAAAGAAGGAGACATCTCTCAACATGTTTATTTTACCGAAGGGCTTAATGAGGAAGGGAAAAGGTTACGTGAACAATATAACATAGATCAACTTAAATCCCTCCAACTTCGACAGAAACATAAAAAACGCATAAGTCATTGGGTGTTTTGGCTGGGCATGTTGCCCACAACTAAAGTTTACTCATTAAGTTTATTGACTGTTTAGCTACTTTATATTTTTTCATTCGAGACAAGGTCAGGGTTCAGACTTTCTTTTAAAAGTTCACCGCTCTCAACTGCTGACTTAACCAAGTCTTTTAATTGCCTTTTAGTGTAGAGCGCATAACTGTCGGATTTTATACAGTTTAAAATCAAATCTTTGATGGTGCCCAGTTTAGAATAAGTCAGATCACCTATATCTCTATGCAGGTTCTGTAGGCTTTTAATTACGGTATCTCCTTCGGTATCCTTTAATACAAGACTGTTAGATTTTACTAACTTCTCTTCAATCAAAACTAAGTGCAGTGTGCTCAATTTAGTTTGTTTAGCACCGGTTATGAGAGCTAAAACGGCTTTCTCAAGTTCCTCTTTATTTTGGATTAGCCATACTGACAGGTCGTTTTGAACCGTTTTTAGATCATTGGTTATTGCATCTGCTGACACTTCACCTTGTTCAATTTCTTCCCACTTTGCTCTACTGATTCGTCTAATCAAATAAGGCATAATTCTTTTTCAAGATCCAGAATTACCTGATTGATATACTGTTGTAACCACCGGGTGTCTACTTTGATATTTTTTAAAATTTCATAGCTCTCAACAGAACACCAATTCTCCAGAATCCTTACACCTAATTCTTTTACTTCATCGTTTGAATGAACTAAAGCGGAGATGGCCATCGTTTGACCTGTGGGAAAGAGAAGCTCTTTATCTAAATACTCAACTATTCTGAGAAGGCTCAAGAGTATTTTTCTGTCAGTTCTGAAGTAATTCAGATAGAGTTGATTAAACCAGTTTTTTGTAGCGATAGCGTTGATATGAAGTTGCTTCTCAACCAGCATTATGCTCTCACTTTTCTGACCAAATTCAAAATCTTCTTCTTTGATAAATGATAACAGTTGAGGTGTTACTTTCTCTTTTAAGAACCTCATTCTCTTCTCATTGATTGCGTTCTCATCTAAAAAGAAATTGGTAGAATATTCTTCAGTAGAGCGTAGAAATTTTTCCAAATTGATATTTGGTCTATTCTCAAACTTATCTTTTAAGCCGACGTTAGTATTACTAACTTCCTCCTGTGTCAGGCCACCAACCCATAAATCACCCCTGTCGCTCACGTTCATAGTGGCAGGCGCCTTCTCCTGTGTCAGGCCACCAATATTAGTATATGTATCTTCTATTAACATATCTATTTTATCAGATTAAAATATTCACCATTAATCCGATCTGTTATTGTTGTGCTTTCACTAAGGAAGTTGGTAATTCCTTCTTTATCCAAACGGTACTCAACATTTTCTGCGATCGTATTGATATCGGTAGCATACAATAGTCCCTCGAATATTTGATCCTTATTTTCAATTCTGAGATTCTTTTTAATCCACCTTAGTTCACTGGCTACATTAATCAACTCTTCTTCGGGAATTCGGATGGATGTTCTACTTATCACTTGATTATTAAATCCTGTTAAAGCGGTTTTTTGATAAAATGCAGTTGATTTATTCATTTTTTTTGCAATATCATCAACACTGACATCTGAAAGCAAATGCTGGCAAACAAACCCAATTCTTTTTACTTTTCTGGGAAATCTTGAATTGAATTTTGAATAAATATCAGAGAAGCTTTTTATAAAAGAATCCCTGTCTTCCATCGCTGTTACTCCGATGTTGGCATTAGTAAGAATAGTACGCATTCTATCAAAACCGAATCTGATATCCCAACTCTGGTCATCCGATGTTAAACACAACCTGTTATTAGTAGAACCGGTTCCTGAGACCGCATCTATATTAACCTCAGGGAACTGATTAGGTATAAGATTCCGATCCTCATACGATTCCAAAAAGTATTTTATGGTCTCCGGATTCGGCGTAATATCATCAAAATTACCAAATAGCACTACCTGAAATAGTAAATCTATCTTTTGCATATTCCTAGTCAAGATACAATATTACGCAAATTTGAATGATGCTGTTACACTCCTTCTTTCAAAGTTTTTTGTTTTTAATCAGAATTCTAAAATAAGGGCATTTCCCGTTAATTGACAGGTCTTTATCATCATCGCCTTTTCTAAATTTTATAATCTCAAACTGCTCAGGGTTGTGTTTGTCCAGAAAAGAGATCGGCACACCCATTGCCCCACTGTAGTCTGCCGGTATCTCTTTGGTTTTATTGATGTTGATAGCGTCATAGTTGTCGTATTTCGGGTATTCTTCGGGCGTGTATTTTTTGTAAAGGATCAACTCTTCGTGGCGTTTGGCTATATCTAAGTTGGTAAACCATGCGGCGTTCCCTAGCCTTCCTTTGATAACACCATCTACAATTCTGTAAGCACTGCCTTCCTTTTTTGTTTCAACCAGTTCTTGTGCATAGTCACCCCGCACATTAAATAACTTATCCCTACCGTTCGAGGTATATCCCATCCACAACTTATTTTCTTTATTCCATTTGAATATCTCTTTATACGTAATGGCATTTTGATTTCCGATGATGATAAACTTCTTATCATATTCTATGAGTTGTTTTACATACTCTCTGAAAAGCGAAAAGGGTGGGTTTGTAGCAACGATATCGGCTTGCTTCAATAATTCAATGCACTCCTGATTTCTAAAGTCGCCGTCGCTTTTAAAGTGCTTAATCCCTACCGTTTGCAGGTCAGGGATGTTTTCTTCAAACTCACCGTCGTACTCCAACCAAATAGCACGTTCTGAGTCGTTACGGCTGAATAAATCCTTTTCTAAACTCTTATAACATGAAGTAATCAGCTTTTTAAGCCCTAAGAACTTAAAGTTGTAAGCGAAATAATGGAAGAATTTGCTAACCGTGGGGTCATCACAGTTGCAATACACGACCTTCCCCTTAAAATGTTCCCTGTAGTGTTTGAGTTCTGTTTCTATGTCAGACAGTTGGGTATAGAACTCGTCTTTTTTGGCTTTTTTTGCGTGGTGCAGGTTACGGTTTTGTGCTGTTTTGATCATCGCTTTATCTCTGATAGGTTAAATTTAATAATTATCATTAAGGATGAACAAAATAAGTTCCGAATTTGCGCAATAAACCTAAAGGAAAATGAAACAGTGGATAAAGAAAACCTGGAAAAGTTTTTACGGCACATTCGGAGGAGTAGGCATAGTAGGCTTAATCATAAGTCTGACGGCATTCATTCTTGTATTTTTTTATTGGGATTTCTTAGAGAATAAAGAAAAGGTATCGCTCTTCGGCGGGGCGGTGGCTTCCGGTTTGGTGCTTGTGGGGCTTGGACTGAATGCGAAGCGTATTCAGCAGCAGGGAAAGCAACTGGAAACGCAAGAGAAAGGGCTCTATGCGGAGCGTCTGAAGTCCGCAATTACCCTGCTGAGCAACGAGGCCGTAAGTGTGCAGTTGGGGGCTATCTCCCTGCTTCACACGTTAGCACAAGAGGTGCCCGGAACCGAAGAGGAGAAAAAGAAAAAGCGTAAAGAGATACAGGAGGTATTATGCTCCTTCGTCCGAACAGAAACAAGTACGGAAGAGTATATGGAACAGGTAAACAAGAAAGCAGATAAACCTTCTCCTTCAGATATAGTCCGTAAAATTTTGAATATAGTAACACATAGGAGAGATGAAGGCACCCCTCTTTTTAATGCAGCAGAAATAGACCTCTCATCAGCCTATTTACGAGGGGCTGATTTGTCCGGTGCTTATATGCAGGGAGCAAATTTGATTAAGGCTGATTTACAAGAGGCTGATTTGCAAAGGGCTAATTTGCAAGAAGCTAAGCTACAAAAGGCTGATTTACAAAAGGCTGATTTGTCCGGTGCTTATTTGCAGGGAGCAAATTTGACTAAGGCTGATTTACAGGGGGCTTATTTGATTAAAGCCGATTTGCAAGGGGCTAATTTGCAAGACGCGGATCTACAAGGGGCTAGAATGCAAGAAGCGGATTTGAGGCGGTCTAAGCTATTTGTATCTCGTCTACAGGGAGCTGCTTTAATAGGAGCTGCTTTACAAGGAGCTGATGTTAGATTAGCTAATCTACAGGAAGCTTATTTGGAAGAAGCTAATTTAAAAGAAGCAGACTTGCAAGGAGCTGATTTGCAAAGGGCTAATTTGCAAGGAGTTGATTTGCAGTCCGCTAATTTATCTACTGCGAAGATCGACGGTGGTCACAAAGAATGGATAACGGGCTTAGAGAAAGAGGGTATCATGGTACGTGGTATCAATGAGATTAGATGGGTTTAATGCATAGAAAGCATCAAAACTTGTCCGGAGGAGACCTTATAAGCAAACTTGAAGAGCAGCGACAGGATCTTAGATACCCGGAAGAGATGAGGGATATTATTGGCTGTGTGGTTGAGAGGCTTCGGCAAGAGGAGTCATTTTGAAAATCCTTCTCTAGGTGTAGTTTGCAACTACACCTTAATATTCTATTTTGTTTACCTCATCACCGAAAAAACAATGAGATATATCAAAGCGTAGATACAATCTATGCTTAGTTGGGGATATTTTATTCAGACTTTTATTTTAATTGCTCCTTCCCTCAGTTGTTTCATGAACTCTTTTTGTTCTGACGGCTTTATGAGAGATTATCTTGGTCATTTAGTTTTTTATTTGCCAAAACTTATTACTTATTCGCATCTTGTGGAATAAAACCCAATATTTAAATATAATGTACAAAGTAATTTTTTGCCAATAGCAGTCAGGTTTTTATTCTGTGTTGTTTTGGTTATCGCTTCATACCTGATGGGTTAAATTTAGTAATTATCATTTAGGATGGGCGAAGTAAGCCCTGAACCTAAAGGGAAAATGGAACAGTGGCTAATGACAATCCGGAACAATTCAAACAAGGAGCCCGGAAAAGGACAGAAGAGTTTGATATTAACATGATACTACGGAGGTACGAAGATTACTATCTGTCAGTTATCAAAAAACACAAAAACTCATTAACGGAAACCTTGTAACGTTTTAGGTACATAAGTTTCCTGTTCTTCATTGAATAATCCCGGCTGGTTCTCATAGATTTTGATACGATTTTTTGCTATTTCACAATATTCATGACTTACATCTATCCCGATGAAGCAACGATTTAGTTGAAGGGCAGCTATGCAAGTTGTTCCGCTTCCACACATGGGATCAAGCACAATATCTCCCTCGTTTGTCCATGATGCGATGTGATCTCGTGCGAGGGCGTATGGAAATGGTGCAGGATGCCCTTTTGCTTCTTGATCTTCCGCTTTCTTACCCACCACATATTCCCATATATTGCCTTTTATCTTCTTGTTCTTTACCGGATTGGCCATCTTTTCCCGTTTCTGTTCACCCTTTGAATAATTTTTGTACGTCGTTCCGTTCAATCGCAATCCGGCATGAAGGCAGTCTACTTTGATAGGATTATGGGTTTTGACCTCTCCTTTACTAAAAACAAACATATATTCAAACATATTATTGTAACGCTTTCTGTAAATCTGGGGAATAGGGTTCGTTTTATGAAAAATCATCGTATCGTGGAGGTTGAACCCAACCTTTTTGAAGTAAAGAGCTTGTTCAAAGCTGGACCCCGTCTCAGAGCCATCAATGGTAGCGTCAGCGACTACCCATACCACAATCCCTCCGGGTTTAGTAATTCTAAAGAGTTCCCTCGCAATATCTTCAAAAAGAAATACATAGCCCTTATAACTTCTTAGATTATCATAAGGTGGTGAGGTTACGGTCAGGTCAATTGCATTACATTCAAATGATTTCATGATCTCAACACAGTTGCCTTCAATTATCTCATTGATTTTATCCTCCATAATTCTTAATTAATACTAAAAATTCCAAAATCGGAAATTGCCTTGATAGTTTTAATCTTGCTATCAATCCTTCTCATTTTAACCAGTTCCCTCAAGGCATCATCATGGCTCATTTTCATAGTTCTTTCTCTTTCGGAAGCTAAATAAAATAACCCTTCCTTTTTGGCAATCTCTGTTGATTCCGTTGCTGCTTCTTTTTCAATCTTCCAAAGTTCGTCAATTCTCCGGGAGTAGCCCAAAATTGCCTTGTTAATAGCAAGCCAATAATCAATAGCATTTTTTGAGGGATTCAGAGCAGCAATTGTTTTGAAAATCTCATGCAGCAATCCTTCTGCGTTATTGTTCCCCTACTCCTTCCATTGCCTGAATTTTAAAATTTGGCAATGGAAAAGAAATGAAGAACAAGCTAACTATTCATAAAAGATATATCAAAGTGCAGCCTTTCCCGCCCGAGCCATCCCGCAGCAGGGTCGCAAACGACACTTTAGAGCAAATGATTCATTTAACCGATGAAAAGTTGTTTGCTTGTAAATCCACAACTTCCTACTCAATAAGAAAAAAGGCATTGCTAAACTGAAGTAGTTTTGCGATAAAGAATGATGCACACACCAATTACTCACTGTCCCCAATGTCATGTTAAAGACTTCATTAAGAATGGCAAGAGTGGGGGAAAACAACGTTATAAATGCAAGTCATGCCAATACAATTTTACGGTTCCC
>JAPPDO010000238.1 GCA_028821635.1 Ekhidna sp. | reverse complement strand
CCTGTGGTGACCATTGCAGCGGGCACCTCACCGGTGACCGAAGGCACCGAGGCGGCCTTCACCCTGACTGCCGCACCGGCACCTATGGCTAATCTGACCGTGAGCCTTTCCATAACAGAAGCGGCGGGCAGCGACTTCGCAGCTTCCGGTAATGAAGGCATGAAAACGGTGACCATCCCTACCTCCGGCAGTGCGACCTACACCGTCGCCACCGTGAACGATGACACCGATGAGGAAAACGGCAGCGTGACCGTAACTATTGTAGATGGCAACGGCTACGCTGTGGGCAGTACTGCTTCGGCAACGGTCATGGTGAATGATGATGATGAGGCTCCGCTGGGGGCAGACGATGCGGCCGAAGCCGTTATCTTTCCCAATCCTTCGGGGGATTATTTGGAAGTGCGGTCTCCCATAAGTGGCGCATTCCAAATACTAAGTCTGAGCGGCAAGCCGATTCTGGAAGGCCCCACCAACTCAAGAGTAGATATTACCTCCCTGCAAGGCGGCCTGTACCTCGTGCAGCTACCGGACGGGCGTTTGTTGAAGTTTGTGAGGGAGTAGGAGAAAAGGAAGTTTAAGAACTTTTTTAGTGCATCACTTTTTATTAAAAATCTGCTGCATTTTAGCGATGCCGTTTATTTTTATTTGATGTGCTGTGCTCACCGAAGTATTATTCCGCCCAACCCTCAGAACACTAAATTTTCGTTGATTTTGACTGCCTGATCCTCAGCATTGCATTCTTAGTAACATTCATTATTCCATTGTAAAAAATAGTGGTCTTTCCAGCCAGCAAGATCAAAGATGCTTAAGTTGCTCCCGACCTCCTACGCTCCTTTCGCTAGTTTCTTCTTCCGAATCACCTCCTCGACAGGTACATCCTGAATTTTGCTCTCCAGCCAAGAAATAACGTCAAGATAAAGCATCGGCCTCCGCTCATATTCATCCTCAATCACTTCAAGCAACTCTTCTTTTAAATCTTTAAAATATGGTATCAATATTTTTCTGTCCATATAAATAGATTTTTTTAAAAATTTGAAAATAGCAGCATGGACTTTCTGGAAGTCCTTGAGCTTTAACATAAACCGGTAAGTAGACTTGATTTGAAAATAAATTAGGTCATCATTACCCAATTCATAATGAACGATCAATGCCAGAAACCTCGCATAAGACTGAATGTCTTCTTTAAGCGGTACGGCAGGATTATTTATGATCACGTTCAGATGCCTTAACGATCCGTGGTAATCTTCACTTCCAAATTTCAAAACTGCCATTTTATATTGGAATGTTATCTTATGGTGTATATCCAGTTGAGACTCAAACTCTGCCAATTTTTCTTCAAAAGATTTACAGTATATGGCACCCTCCGTAAATCTTCCCTCCAGAACATACAGATTTAGTCTGCCTGTCTCTAAATAGATGAACGATTGAATAAGTTGGCTCTGATTAAATGAATCCTCTCTTTCTTTTATAAACTCTTCCAATGCACCAAACTCCTTTCTAAATCTTTTTGCGTCGTCACAAAAGAACAAGGAAGAAAGAATGTTATGATACCCTCTAATAAACATTTCCGGCTCCTCTTGTACCATAATCTCATTTTCTAACAAAAACTCAGTCCACTTTTTTGAATACTTGAAACATAGGGGGAAATTCTGAACAATATGATAATACCATACATAGCTCTGATAGTAAAAAATGGTATCCGCACCTACCTGATTACCTTTTTCAGGCGCATTCTTCCGAAAGTAATCTTCGATTTCCTTTTGCTGTTTTTCACTCTTTACATGACCAAACTTTAGGTAATAATCGTACAATTGGAGTGCGAGATCAGACCATGACCCACTGGAGTAAAATTGCTTTCTCAGTTTTTGGGACTCCCTCGTGAGTTCATTCGCCCGACTCGGCGAACTCCCGGTCACATACCGAGTCTCAATCACCTTTTCCAACTCGACAACTTCCAACCTTAGAATATCTATATGTTTCTTAATAGCTAACTGCTTTGCTTTACTTAATTGAACAAGACTCTGCCTATATAGTCCCTTGTTGTGTAAAACCTCTGCGTATGTGATGAGCTCCTTGATCCGAATTTTGGGGTCATTGTTGTGGAGTAATCGCAGACTGGACAATAGCTGCTCATAAAGATTAGCTCGATGATTAGAAAGCGTGTTGCCTTTAAGATGAGGAAACCTCTTCAAGACCAATTCCTCATCTGCTTCCTTTTGCTTGTCAAGAATATCAAATAGCGTCACAATAAAAGGCTCTTTCTCCGGACTATTGCGATTTGCGTATAATTTAAAATGACGCTTCTCCGCCTTCGTAAGCCGATGAATTAATTCAAACAATTGATATGAAAGTTGCTTGGACAAGTGTTTTAATTAAAAGTTAATTAACTGATTATCAGTTTTTTAAATCTATTTTTGAAAAACTGAATTAATGGATTGAAAAAAATATTGATTTCACTCCGAAAACCTCGCCTGATAAGTTTGTTATTACGCAAATAAAATGTAATCAAATGAATAAACTTTTTATTTTCGATACCACCTTAAGGGATGGAGAACAGGTGCCGGGCTGCCAGTTGAAAAGTGAAGAAAAGTTAGAAATAGCTTTTGGTTTGGAAAGTCTCGGTGTAGATATTATTGAAGGAGGATTCCCTGTTTCAAGCCCGGAAGATTTCAGGTCTGTCTCCCTTCTTTCCGAGCATATTAAAAATGCCACTGTATGCGGTCTCACCCGAGCTATTGAAGAAGACATTGATGTGGCTGCAAATGCCTTAAAAAGTGCAGTAAATCCGAGAATACATACTGGAATCGGCACTTCGGAATCACACATCAGGTTCAAATTGAACTCAACCCAAGACGAAATTATCAAGCGCGGAGTTCATGCAGTAAAATATGCAAGAAATAAAGTAGCCGAGGTAGAATTTTATGCTGAAGATGCGGGAAGAACCGATAATGAATATCTAGCAAGAGTGGTAGAAGCAGTAATTGATGCAGGGGCTACCATCATTAATATACCGGATACTACAGGCTACTGTCTCCCCAATCAATTTGGAGAGAAGATCGCTTATTTGGTAAATAATGTCCCTAATATTGATACAGCGATCCTGTCCACTCACTGTCACAATGACTTGGGATTAGCGACTGCTAATTCTATTGCAGGCATCCTAGCCGGAGCACGTCAGGTGGAGTGTACTATCAATGGCATCGGAGAAAGAGCAGGAAATACCTCTCTTGAAGAGGTCGTGATGATCATTAATCAACATAAACACATCATGGTGAAACACGGAATTGATACAAGGCAGATCATACCTATGAGCAAGGCCGTTTCTGAAATGATTAACATGCCTGTGCAGCCAAATAAGGCAATCGTTGGGGCCAATGCCTTTGCACATTCCTCAGGAATCCATCAAGATGGCGTAATTAAAAATAGAGAAACGTATGAAATAATTGACCCTGAAAAAGTGGGTGCTAAAGGTTCCGAAATCATTCTTACTGCAAGAAGTGGAAGAGCAGCATTAAACTTCCATGCAAAAAAACTAGGGTATGAGTTAGACCCTGAAACGCTCAAAGCTGCTTACAAAGATTTTTTAGAAGTGGCGGATCAAGTCAAGTGTATTGAAGAGTCTCATCTTCATGATATTTTCCAAAATATAAAAGTTGTAGCTTAAAAGATGGGGAAGACCTTATTCGATAAAATATGGGATGCGCATGTGGTTAAAAGTGTCGCTAAAGGGTTAGACGTTCTTTTTATTGATCAACATTACGTCCATGAAGTCACAAGTCCACAAGCATTTGACGGATTGCGTAATCGGGGAGTTCAGGTACTTTTTCCCGAAAGATGTACTGCCACTACAGATCACAATGTGCCAACTGTAAATCAGTTAAAACCAATTAAAGATCCACTTTCAGCCACTCAGGTAGCCTCTCTAAGAGAAAACTGTAAAGAGTTTGGAATTGATTTTTATGGCATTGGTCATGAGAAGCAGGGCATTGTTCACATTATTGGCCCTGAATTGGGTATTACTCAACCCGGAATGACCATAGTCTGCGGAGATAGTCATACCTCCACTCATGGTGCTTTCGGGACGATAGCATTTGGCATAGGCACGTCTCAGGTTGAGCAAGTTCTAGCTGCTCAGTCACTAATTTTGAATCGCCCAAAGACGATGAAGATCGAAGTGAGAGGTAAACTCGGCTTTGGAGTCTCCTCCAAAGATGTCATCCTTTACATTATATCTAATCTAGGGACACAAGGTGCGACACGTCATTTCGTAGAGTATGCCGGTGCTGTATTTCTTAATATGAGCATGGAAGAGCGGATGACTATCTGCAACATGAGTATTGAGATGGGCGCACGAGGCGGGCTGGTAGGGATTGACGATAAGACCATAAATTATGTGACCTCAAAGACAGCTATTGATGAAGAAAAAATAGCTTACTGGAAATCTTTGAATACCGACCAAGATGCAAAATTTGATCAAGTCATCTTGCTGAAAGGTGAAGATATTCAACCTATGGTCACCACAGGCACCGCCCCTGATACAGGGGTGAGTTTTGGAAAGAATATAGGAGATGCCTCTCACCTTTCGGAAAAAGCACTGAAATACATGCAATTCAAGCCGGAGGAGAAGGTAGATGATCAAAAAATTGATTACGTCTTCATCGGAAGCTGCACAAACGGAAGGATTGAGGACTTGAGAATTGTGGCTAACCTCGTAAAGGGAAAGAAAAAAGCCAATAATGTAAGTGTCTGGGTGGTGCCCGGCTCCATGAAAGTTAGGAGGCAGGCCGTCAAAGAGAATCTGGATAAAATCTTTCTTGAAGCAGGCTTTGAGTTTCGTGAACCGGGATGTTCTGCGTGCCTCGCAATGAACGATGATAAAATCCCGCCAGGATCCCTTTGTGTCTCTACTTCCAATAGAAATTTTGAAGGACGGCAGGGAGATGGTGCTAGAACGGTCTTAGCAAGTCCGCTGACGGCGGCAGCCTCCGCAATCACAGGAAAAATTACTGACCCAAGAGTGTTTCTTAATGATAATTAATTCAACTACCATACCGCTGCCTATTGACAATGTTGATACCGATCAGATCATCCCTGCTAAGTTTTTAAAACAAATAGACAAAAAAGGGTATGGTAAAAACTTATTTAGAAATTGGAGATATCTGGAGGGCAATACTCCCAATCCGAGTTTCATATTAAATGCGCCTGAAAGACAAAATGCTGCGATCCTCCTTGCGGGAAACAACTTTGGGTGTGGATCAAGTAGAGAACACGCCGCATGGGCGATTGCCGATTATGGCATACGAGCCATCATAGCTACTCAATTTGCAGATATTTTTAAAGGGAATGCCTATAACAACGGTATCCTTCCGATTGAGCTTGAAAAACAACACGTTGATTCGTTGACTCAAGCATCACTAGACAATCCTAATCTGAAAATCAAAATTGATCTTAAACGCCAAAAAGTAGTAAGTTCGGAACTTGGGATAAAAGAATCGTTTGACATCCATCCATTCAAAAAGCAATGCCTGATAGAGGGTGTTGACGAGACCGCGTTTTTGATCAATTTAAGACCTGAAATACAAAAATTTGAAAGTAAACAAACGCAATTAATCTGAGATGAAGAAGAAGATCACAGTCTTACCCGGAGATGGAATCGGACATGAAGTAGTAGAGCAAGGCATCAAAGCAATGAATGCGATAAATAATGTTTTTGAGCATCATTTTGAGTTACAAGTACATGACTTTGGAGCAATAAGTATCGAAAAATATGGTATCCCTCTGACGGAAAAGACACTGAAAAATTGCCTTGAAAGTGATGCCATCTTTCTGGGAGCTATTGGAGACCCAAAATATGACAATGATCCTACCCTGTCAGTTAGACCTGAGCAGGGACTTTTGAAACTCAGGAAGTCCCTACAGCTATTCTCAAACATCCGCCCGATTACAACTTATGAGCTGCTAAATGATGCTTCTCCATTAAAAAATGAACGTCTGCGGGAGGTAGACTTTGTTATTTATCGAGAGCTTACCGGCGGAATTTATTTCGGAGAAAAGAAAATTTCAGAAGACAAAAGCATCGCATCCGACTTATGCGAATATTCAGAGAATGAGGTCAGCAGGATTACGTACCAAGCATTTGAAGCGGCAAGAAAACGAAAGAATAAACTAACACTCATTGACAAAGCGAATGTTCTCGAAACGTCCAGACTTTGGAGAAGAGTGATTCAGGACATCAGTAAAGAATATTCGGACGTGGAGGTCAATTATCTATTTGTAGACAATGCAGTAATGCAGCTAATGCTCAACCCCAGTCAGTTTGATGTGATCCTCACGGAAAATATGTTTGGAGATATTATCTCTGACTTGGCAAGCGTGATTACAGGCTCATTAGGGATGCTTCCCTCCTCATCAGTTGGAATCAAAACGGCACTTTTCGAGCCAATTCATGGGTCTTACCCTCAAGCAAAGGGACTAGATATTGCTAATCCGATGGCTGCCATTCTTTCTGTAGCCATGATGTATGAGTATTTCGACCTTTCCCAAGAGGCTGAGATGATCAACAATGGTGTGAATTGGGCATTGAAAAATGGTATTATCACGAAAGATTTGAACAATGAAAATCCAAGTGCCTGCTCAAAGGTAGGCGACGTGGTCGCATGGTTTATTGAAGAGAAAGGAAGTGTGAATATTAAACAGGAGTTGACGAAACTTTCTCTAAATTGCATTATTTAAGAAAAACAATAAAAAATCCTTGTCTGGCAAAAGTTATCATCAGTATCTTCAGATTTAATGTCACTATAATTAGTGAAATGAGTTGAAAGTAGCATATTATCAAAAATAAATGAGGGCCTCTTCAGCAAAGAAGGGTTCTCTACGCCGCAACTGAAAAATGGAACTAAATAAATACAGCAAAACCATCACGCAAGATTCCTCCCAGCCAGGTTCCCAGGCTCAGTTTTATGCCTTAGGCTTGTCTGAAGATGACTTAAAAAAGGGACAAGTAGGCATTGTAAGCACTGGCTTTGAAGGAAACCCTTGCAACATGCACTTAAATATTCTTGCGCACCAAGTAAAGAAAAGTGTAAAAGAAGCTGACTTATTAGGTCTTATTTTTCATACCATCGGAGTAAGCGACGGGATGTCCAATGGCACGGTCGGGATGAAGTATTCCCTTGCTTCAAGAGACATCATTGCCGATTCCATTGAGACAGTAGCAAGTGCTCAGTTTTATGATGCGGTCATCCCCGTCGTAGGGTGTGATAAAAACATGCCAGGCTCAGTAATGGCCTTAGGCCGGCTCAACAGACCGGGACTAATGGTATACGGCGGTACCGTAAAGCCTGGAAAATGGAAAGGGAAAGACCTCAACATCGTCTCCGCTTTTGAGGCGTATGGGCAAAAACTGGGAAACAACATTTCTGATGAAGATTACCATGGAATCATCAAAAATGCAATTCCGGGTCCCGGAGCTTGCGGCGGGATGTACACTGCCAACACGATGTCGTCCGCCATTGAAGCATTAGGAATGAGTTTACCCACCTCCGCTTCCAGCCCTGCGGAGAGCGAGGATAAAAGAAAAGAAACTCATCAGGTAGGGATCGCCATAAAACAACTGTTAAAAGAGGACATTCGACCGTCAGACATTATGACCAAAGAGGCGTTCGATAATGCGCTTAGGTTAATTATGATTCTGGGAGGTTCCACAAATGCCGTCCTACACATGATCGCTATCGCCAAATCTGTGAACATCCCTCTAGGTCTTGATGACTTTCAGCAAATATCTGATAATACCCCCCTCCTTGCAGACCTTAAACCCAGCGGTGAATACCTTATGGAAGACCTTCATCATGTTGGCGGGATTCCCGGAGTAATGAAACTAATGCTCAAAGAAGGGTACTTACACGGGGACTGCCTTACTGTGACAGGAAAAACCTTAGCAGAAAATCTCGAAAAATATAGGGAGTTAAAAGAATACCAAACGATCATCTACGATTTTTCAAACCCAATTAAGCAGACGGGTCATTTACAGATTTTGAAAGGCAACCTAGCACCGGAGGGTGCAGTAGCGAAAATCACCGGAAAAGAAGGCGAATATTTTCAAGGCCCCGCCCGATGCTATGATGATGAATTTGAAGCTGTAGAAGGCATTGGCAAAGATGTACAGCACGGTGAAGTTATCGTTATTAGATATTCCGGCCCAAAAGGAGCACCGGGAATGCCGGAGATGCTCAAGCCCACGGCGGCAGTAGTAGGAGCAGGCTTGGGGAAAGATGTAGCATTGATCACCGATGGAAGGTTCTCGGGAGGCTCTCATGGCTTTGTGGTAGGACATATTACTCCTGAGGCACAGGAAGGAGGGCCATTGGCTATTATTGAAGATGGGGACATTATTGCCATTAATGCGAAAAACAATACGCTTAGCGTCAAATTATCGGATGCAGAGATAGAAGATCGCAAAAGAAGATGGAAAAAGCCAGCATATAAGTTCAATAAAGGCGTATTAAAAAAATATATCAATTCGGTTGCCACAGCCTCAGAGGGTTGTGTAACTGATGAATAAATAAAACACATAGCTATGAACACATCCACACTTGAGTTAGAAGAGAAAGAAGTAAACGAAACAGAGATGATTACTGGTGCTGAGGCAGTGCTAAAGTGCCTAGTGGAAGAGGGCATTGATACTATTTTTGGATATCCGGGAGGTGCAATTATGCCCGTTTATGATTCATTGTATGGCTATGCAGATAAAATCAACCATATTTTATCTAGGCACGAACAGGGTGCCATCCATGCTGCTCAAGGCTATGCTAGAGCATCCGGAAGGGTAGGGGTATGTTTTGCTACCTCTGGTCCGGGAGCTACGAATCTGATAACAGGAATCGCTGACGCAATGATTGACTCGACCCCTTTGGTGTGTATCACCGGTCAAGTGGCAAGTCATCTGTTGGGGAGCGATGCGTTTCAGGAAACGGATGTTATCGGCATCTCCATGCCTGTTACTAAATGGAATTTTCAGGTAACCAGCGCAGAAGAGATCCCGAAGGCCATAGCGCAGGCATTTTACATCGCTAAGTCCGGCAGGCCAGGACCCGCTTTGATCGATATTACAAAAAATGCACAACAAGAAGAATTAGACTTTTCCTATACACGGTGCCATAGAGTAAGAAGTTACCATCCTTATCCTGAAATAAAAGAGGAATCACTGCGTGCGGCAGCGAAACTTATCAATAAGGCCAAAAAGCCTTACATCCTGTTTGGGCAAGGGGTAACGCTATCGGGAGCGGAAGAGGAATTAAAAAACCTGATCGAAAAGACTGGAATACCGGCGGCCTCTACCTTACTCGGACTCTCCGCATTCTCAACCAAGCATCCGCTATATGTTGGCTACACTGGAATGCACGGTAACTATGGGCCGAATGTAAAAACCAATGAATGTGATGTGCTCATTGCCATAGGAATGCGCTTTGACGACAGGGTAACAGGAGATGTAAATACCTACGCTGCCCAAGCTAAGGTAATCCACATTGAGTTAGACCTTGCTGAGATCAATAAAAATATTAAAGTTGATGTGGCAATTAATGGAGATGCCAAACAAGCCCTGCAAGCATTGACGCAGCTGGTAAATCAAAATTCGCATGAAGGTTGGGTAGAAGAGTTTCACGAATGTGACCGTATTGAGATGGAAAAAACCATCAAAAAATCAATCGACCCTGAGGGTGCACAAATTACAATGGCTGAGGTAGTGCACAAGTTGTCAGTGTTTACCAAAGGAAAATCTCTAATAGTTACGGACGTTGGTCAACATCAAATGATGGCAAGCAGATATTATAAGTTTGATGAGCCTAAAAGCCACATCACCTCAGGTGGACTTGGGACGATGGGATTCTGTTTGCCCGCCGCTATCGGTGCTAAAATTGGTGCGCCGGAACGTCAGGTCATAGGGATCGTCGGAGATGGAGGATTCCAAATGACTTTGCAGGAATTAGGTTTGATCATGCAATACAATGTGGGAGTTAAAATCTTAATATTAAACAATGAATTTTTGGGAATGGTACGGCAGTGGCAGCAACTTTTCTTTGATCGCAGATATTCTTTCACTGAGATGCAGAATCCTGACTTCATTAAACTGACAGAAAGTTACAACATACCGGCTCTCCAAGTCAGTGATCGCTCAAAACTGGAAGATGCGTTTAAGTCATGGCTAGGTACTGAAGGACCATGTTTATTAGAAGTTATTGTAGAAAAAGAAGAAAATGTATTCCCAATGGTGCCATCAGGGAGTTGTGTTTCTAAAATCAGGTTAGAATAAATGAAACAAAAAGAATACACCATATCAATCCTTACAGAAGACAAGCCGGGGCTTCTCAATAAGATCACTATTATCTTTAACCGAAGAAAGATTAATATAGCAAGCCTAAATGTCTCTACAACGGAAGTTGCCGGCGTGAGCCGATACACACTCGTGGTTTCTCTTACCCCTGAAGAGGTAGAAAAAATTATAAAGCAAATTCGGAGAGTGGTGGAGGTGTTAGGATCATTTTACTATGAAGAAGATGAAATTTACTACCGGGAAATTGCTTTGTACAAATTCTCTATTGATACGTATAAAAATAATAACGAATTGGAACAACTCATCAGAAATCACGGAGCTAAAGTGATGGCTACCGAAGAAGATCAGGTGGTAATCGAAAAGACCGGAACAAAACAAGAAACACATGAATTGTATAATGCATTTCAGCCTTTTGACCTGATGGAATTTGTTAGGTCTGGTCGCATCGCATTATCAAAATCAAAGCGAAGAACGGAAGCGTTCATTCATGAACTGGAAACCTCGACTTCTAACACCTTAAGCATTAAAGAATTTTAAATCAAAAATTAATCAATCAAAATGGCAAAAATAGATTTTGGCGGAACCCTGGAAGAAGTAGTAACTAGGGAGGAATTCCCGCTTGATAAGGCTCGAGAGATTATGAAAGACGAAACTATTGCAGTGATAGGCTATGGTGTTCAAGGTCCTGGGCAAGCATTAAACCTCAAAGACAATGGCTTCAATGTGATCGTTGGCCAACGAAAGGGAGGCCATTCTTGGGATAAAGCAGTCGCAGATGGTTTTACAAAAGGAAAAGACCTCTTTGAGATAGAAGATGCTTGCGAAAAAGGAACTGTCATTCAATACCTCCTCTCTGATGCAGGACAGATTGCTCAGTGGCCAGTCGTGGAAAAGTACTTAACGCCCGGAAAAGCACTTTACTTTTCGCACGGATTTGGGGTAACGTATAATCATCAAACCGGAATTAAGCCTCCCGCAGCTGTTGATGTCATCCTAGTAGCACCAAAGGGATCGGGCACATCTTTAAGAAGGCTGTTTGTGGCAGGCAAAGGATTGAACTCGTCCTTCGCCGTGCATCAGGATGCAACAGGCAAAGCCAGGGAACGTGTGATTGCGCTAGGTATCGGCATTGGCTCCGGATACTTGTTTGAAACGGATTTCAAAAAAGAAGTGCATAGTGACTTAACAGGTGAACGGGGAAGTTTGATGGGTGCGATTCAGGGACTTTTTGCTGCACAGTATGATTTGCTGAGAAAGAAAGGTCACTCTCCCTCCGAGGCATTCAATGAGACGGTTGAAGAGGCAACACAATCGCTGTACCCGCTGATCGCTGAAAATGGCATGGATTGGATGTATGCTAACTGTTCCACAACTGCACAAAGAGGGGCCCTGGACTGGTGGAAGAAGTTTAGAGATGCCGTAGCTCCGGTATTTGAAGACCTATATGAAAGTGTTGTGACAGGTAATGAAGCACGCATCACGATTGAGGCAAATAAGAAGTCAGACTACCGGACAGTTCTTGAAGAAGAACTCAAAGAGTTAAGTGATTCTGAGATGTGGAAAACCGGAGCGGCCGTCAGAAAACTCCGTCCCGGAAGCAAGCGACTTAAAAATGATTAAGCAAAATACATCACTCAACAATGCAAAAAAAGTAGTTGCCTCCATCAGGTAGATGGATGATCAATTTTTATTCCAAAGTTTCTAACCACAGTTGAGGAGTAAAGCACTCCATAGAGTTCGTTAAAGTTGAAGTTGAGAGTGATTAATAAAACTATTTAAAATAATTCTAAATAATCTTGTTTACTTCAATTTTGAGAATTAGATTTGTTCCTTTGTTTAGAATATGTCTAAATATGAGCAATGTATCTCTCCGCTTCCCGCATCAAAACTTTATAAAAAGTCTCTTTCAAAAAAGAGGAAGAGGTTGAAAGAGGAGTGCTGTGAAAAATACATGAAGAAGAAGGGGAAATACTGTAAGTCATGTCCTAAGATTTATACTATGTGTCAACATGCAAGAAGAAGTATTTGAAACAAAACATGCGTCCATTAAGCAGTGTGAGTTAACAGGTTCATTTCTTTTGACGTTTGAAAGAGAAGAGTTTGCCTTCAAACTTTGTGACCTTATTACATTCAGAAAAAAGATCATGGCACTCAACCTGACGGAACTGCTGGAAAGTTCAGCACCGGATATAGAGATCATTCACCTCCCCAGTTGCGACCGGTTTTTAGTCCTTTCACTGAAGGAGATACTGGAATTTAGAGAGCTTCTAAATGGGACATTCAATATATTAGCACTCAATAGTTCGATAAAAAGAATACTTCGTAAAAGTGTATTTAACTTTTGAGTATTCTGTTGGTTTTTAATCTAAAAGTACATGACAATGAAAGACATATTAAGAAGACATCACGTATTAAAAGAAGAGATTGTTGATATACTCAACAAGCAAATTAAGACAGAGGCACACTCCTCCGCCGCTTACCTTGCAATGGCCGCTTGGTGTGACGTGAGAGGATATGATAACAGTGCCGAGTTCTTCTTCAAGCAATCAGATGAAGAGCGTAATCATCAACTGAAGTTGTTTCACTATTTGTGTGACATGGAGTGCGAGGCAATCTCTCCGTCAATTGGAGATACTCAGCATGAGTTCGGCACGTTGCGAGAAGTATTTGAAAAAGCACTAGAGCATGAAATTGCCGTTTCTGATTCCATTCATGAAATAGTTGGAGAGACACGAAGGTGTAATGATGTGGCTACAGAGGAATTCATGAAGTGGTTTGTTCAAGAGCAGATTGAAGAGGAGTATGTAGCAAGAAGAGCACTTGAACTATTTGATGTGCTTGGCGAGGACAAAATTGCACTCGGAATGTTTGAAGAAAGAATCCTTGATATTAAGTATGACGGATGAAGTTAATTTTGTTGTTGAGTAAACAGTTAAATAAGCCGTCTCATTTCTCTGAGTGAGGCGGTTTTTTTTTGATTTTTTCGTTCAGGCAAAAGAAGTTGTAGTCGTTCATATCATTTTTCTGAGAAGATCATAAGCAAGATACGTAATCCGAATGCTCATTCGATTTTTTTGACGCTTCTGTCAAAAAAAATCAGTTGAACTAATGCTCTAAACATATTAAATTCCCCCCTACTCCCTCGCAAACTTCAACAAACTCCCGTCCGGCAACTGCACGAGGTACAAGCCGCCTCGCAGGGAGGTGATGTCCACCTTCGTGTTCGTGGTGCCTTCCAGTAACGGCTTGCCGCTGAGGCTTAGCAGTTGGAATGTGCCCCCGATTGGAGAGCGCACCTCCATATAATGTCCCGAAGGGTTGGGAAAGATGACAACCTCCGCCGCAGCCTCCGCCGCACCGAGAGGGGCTTCCGTAATCGTCACCTGCTGCGTCTGCGTGGACGTGTTGCCCG
>JAPPDO010000030.1 GCA_028821635.1 Ekhidna sp. | reverse complement strand
AATGCCGCTTCCAATCGGGTTATTCAATATTTCAAAACCCAGACTCCATCTCCGAAATAACGATTAGACTGAGCGGCAGTCTTGGCTTGTTCCCGGGTTTCATAATCACCGATGGATACTCTGTGAAACAGCGGATTAGCAGCATTGGGCTCAATGACTTTTATGTAGTTTCCTTCCTTAGCCAGTTCTGTTGCATAATCCATTGCTAAATCACGGTCAATGCTGCTGGATATGATGATGAAGAAGCGGCCGGATGTGCAAGAAACTGTTTCAACTATTCCGTCCGCTTTTTTAGCTTCCAGTGCTGCAATCTCTTCGAGTTGAGTATTAATTAATCTGAGTTGATCTCTGGGATATTGCTCGTTCGGGAGGAGAGATAAAGCATCAGTATATTGTGAGCGAGCTGATTCCCAGCTTTTTAGGTTAAATTCAGCATCAGCACTTTGTATTAGACTATCGTATGCAGCCTTTTGCTTTGCCGCTTGTTCTTCTTTTTGCTTCTTCTCTGCTTTCTCTTTCTCTATTCGTTCCAATCTGGCTTTTTCTTTTGCCTTTTGTTCAGGTTTATAAATAAACCAATACCACGCACCGGCACCCCCAACCAGTAAAAAGATGATGACCGTAATGGTTGCAACGATTTTTTTATCCCGACTTGAAAGATTACTCATTTACCAGACTTGTTTTTGTTCAAAGATAACAAATGAATATAGATCGCCATTTGAGGTCTTTGGCCCAGTCCTGATTGAGATATGCCGGCATCTGCCAAAACATGGCTGAATAGCCTGCATATTGATAAGGATCGTTCTGTTTTACTCATTCATTATATTCTTTGGCAATGTTTGGCAAATCATTCATGTTTGCATAACCATGAATTCGATTTTTTATCTTCCGGGACAGATTAGGGCAGTCATTCGCTATTTTGGTAAATTTCTTAGTGTAAACCTCCCAAATACAGATTATCAATCTCTTCATCGAAAAGGTATACTGTCCAAAATGTCTGTAAATCTTCTTTGCTATTCTCCGACACATAAAATTCTTTAAGAACACTTAACGGGTCTTTTGTTTAGATAACATTAAAGTCTCCTTCAACGGCATTTGCGAGGATTGTGTTTTTCAACAGCATATTATCAAAAACCATGTAAGCAATATTGCCGTTCTCAATCCGATCAAAGTTCTCATCTGGTAATGTATGCTTTTTACGGAGTAGATTATTCAGTCCGTCATATTGGCATTGAATTAACTCTGAGGAGCCATCCGAATAAATGATGAGTAGTGAATAGCTGGTGTAATAGGTGTAATTACGATCGAAATCCCAAAAGTTTCCTTTTCCTAGGTTATCTGCATGCTTTTCATAAATCCTGTTGTCAAAATAGGATTTCCATTTTTGAGATTCCAGCGGATTCTGGGCACCTGCTTCAAAATAGGATAATAAGGAAGATATTAAAACGAAGAAGAGGGGGCAGTTCCAACTGACGATATCCTGAATTTTATCAAGACTATCTGGTCCATTTTTGTTGAAAGGTGATTGCTTTTTAAAGAATTTTGACATTATTTAATCCAAACCAATCACAACGAAGGCTTCATGTTTATTCCAACTTATTGGGATTACATAAACGGAAATGTCTTCGGGTATCTCTACTCCTTTTGGCATTCCCTCAAAAACAGTAGGTGCGGAAATCATAAAATTAGCTCTAAGATTGGCCCTGACATTTCCTGCTAAAATATTTGAAATTTCACCGGCCATGTCCAGTATATCTTCTTCGGAGGGATCTTTAATGCCAATAAATATATTGATTAATTCGGCAAACATATCCCTGTTTGCCGAGATATAGACAAATCCTTTTCTGCCGCCTGAAATACCGATCATACCTGTAAAATCTTTTAGAATTAACTCTTTAGATTCTTTGAGATATGGAACTTTCGTATCAGAATCTATTTCCGTAAGATGCTTGAAGTAGTTGCTTACTGCATTGATAAACATATTGCAGGTAGCTTCAAATTCCTCTTTTCTACTTCCCATCCCGCTTTAGTAGTTTATCAAAAGCTCTGACTAAATCTACGGAATTAACCGGCTTGAACATAAATCCTCTGGCTCCTTTGTCTAAAGCGATAAGGCCTGTCAATTTATCGGATAGTGCCGTGATGACCATGACTTTAGCTTCCGGATGGATTTTCATGATTTCCTCAAGACATGCTATTCCATCCATTTCAGGCATCGTAATATCCAGCGTGATGACATCAGGCATTTTATCCCGAACTATTTCTAAAGCTGTAACGCCATTTGATGCTTGGCCGATGATCTCTAAATCATATTCAGCAAGGTTGGTCTCGATTGTTCTTCTCATCACTGAGGAGTCATCAACTATTAATAATTTTTTCATTCTTCGATAGTTTCTGTTAGCTCTGCTTCAATGTACGGGAATCTGATTGTCATTTCAAATAATTCATCAGAGACATAGTGGACATTAAATGAGCCGCTATTCTCCGAAATTAAGTTGTTAATAATCTGCATGCCCTGACCTCTTCCTGCATGTTTATCCGACTCGTCTATGGTGGAGAACCCTTCCTGAAAGATCAATTTTTTCAGGTCTTCCTCCTTCATGTCTTTAAGGCTTGTTTCCGTCACTAACCCATTCTCCAATGCTCTCATTTTAATTCTATCCATATCCAGCCCTCTTCCGTCGTCCGAATACTTTATGACGAGGTTATGCTCATCCCTATACAGTTCAATTCTCAGCATGCCCATCGTTTCTTTGCCCTTCTTCGTCCTCACGTCGGGAGACTCAATACCATGAACGATGGAGTTTCTAATCAACTGAATCATAATGTCCTTGAACGGTTCGAGGTATTGTTTTGCGATTACAAGGTTATCTTCATTTTGAAAAACAAGCTCTACATTTTTACCCAGCTCTTTACTTAATGTTTCGGCACCATGTGCTAACATATTGACAATCATAACCTTAGAAACTTCATCACTCTCAGCAGGCAGGCTTTTATGGATATTAACTATTTTGTTTAGCATTTCGGAGATTTCAGTCATCATTCGATCTGCTTCATCAACCTCATATAGTACCGCTAAGAAGTCTTTACCCGTAACTTCTTTTGATTGGAGTCTAATGATTGCCTCCTCTATTTCATGAAATTTGTCTGCCATTATGTCCATGCCAATGACCTGAGCGTTTCCTTTAAGGTTATGGATAACATCAAAAGTGAAGCTTAGTAAGTCAGCATACTTGTCAGAATCATTTTCTTCATACCGCTTGGAGATGCTTTTCAATGTTTTTTGAGAGTTATATAGGAATCCTCTGAGGACGGAGGGGTCAATTTTAAGAATACTTAGTACTCTTTCTGTTTCAAGCTGCTTTTTCTTTTCTGTTTCCTCCAGATGCTGTCGCAATAGAATTGATTCTGTTTCATCAGAAACGGTCACCATGATGTTGACAATCTTATCTTTTCTGAAAATTCTGGTAAACGCTACTCTTATGTATTTTGAAGATATGATGCCATCCTTCTCGGTGTGGATTTTTACTTGGTCAACCGGATTTAATTGATTGATTACCTCCTCATCTATTTCGGATTTAAACAGATGGCGCATAAACATCTCAAGTGCCTCTAACTCTCGGGGAAGGACTAGCGGTCTCATGAAGTTTATGAAATTTTCTCCGGCTATCTGATCATTACTAAAAATATCTTTCATGGCTTTTGAGTGGAATCTGGATATTTTAAGTTCCTTATCTAGCAAGAAGATACCCTGCTGGATATTTTCAAAAACAACCAGAGATACGCCATATATATTCTTATACATGAAATTGGCCTTATCTCTCTGTTTTCGTAATTGAAAGTGAGATTTACGAATTTCAAATACCATTTTATTGAAGGTATCAGCATACTGACCTAATTCGTCTTTGGCATCAATTGTAACCTTTTTAGATAAATCTCCTGAAGATATTTTTTTAGTAAAACCTTCTAATTTGCGCACATTTTTCAGCAGATTGGTGACAATGGTAGACATTAACCAAAATGCGGCTACTCCAATTGTAATATCTAAGATTAAAAACGTCCAGAAGCTGGTAACGGATCTCCTTTTAATTTCCCGAACTGAGGACTGGATATTATCAGACATGTAATCTTCCACTTTTTTGAGTTGATTTATCTTGTCCGTGCTTACATCATACCAGTGATTAGCATCTTCAGTCAGTTCATCATTTTGAAATAGAACCTCCCGCATCCTTACCACCTCATCAAAAGCATCCCCCATTGCAAGACTGCTGTAATACGTAACAAATTCTCTGTCGGCGATGATTCTAAAGGCATCGTTGTATGAATCCTGCTTTGCGACCAAGGTCGTAAATCGGTTGTATAGATCAAAATCCAGGTGATTCAATGAAAACGCCTGTGTACCAATGGCTCGCTCAATGCTTGCAAATTCTTTTGATTTCAAGAAGTATATGAGTGCATGGACTTGCTGTGCCACCTCCTTGTCGCGTGTCTCATCAATTAGTTTGATTACGGTGTTTAATGCTGCATTATTTATTTTAGAAAACTGTTCAATGGATTCTTCAGAGGTAATTTTATGTTGATCAATGCCAGATCTTAACGGCTGAAGTCTTTGAAAAAAAGTGCTGAGTCTGTCAAGATCCATTCGATGTATGCTAAGTAATTCATCAAGATAATCTCCTTTTATTTCGCTAAAGTACTTATTAAGCGTACTATCTGTTCTTTTTCGTTGTTTTTGGAGTTCATCGCTGAATGATGCTCCCTCATTTGAGAGAACCCCTGTCGAAATACTTCTTTCCTTTTGTATTTCATGGACTACATGATTAATTTCAATCCCGACTGTAATGGTCTGGTCTAATCTAATTGAATCGCTGTAGTCTAGGAAATGATACCTTACTTGCAGGTAATCAAAAGCAATTATGATAACGATAAGCGGTATTATAACGACCGCAAATTTTTGCCTTATGGGGAGGTTTGTGAGTTTCTTAATCATCTAAGTTAAATTACGTCATTACCTTTTCTACCACTTTTAACAGATTTTCTTCTGTAAACGGTTTAACAATATACTCATCGGCACCTAAGGCGATTCCTTTGTTTACAACCGTTTGCTGTCCGACGGCACTCACCATGATTACCTTAGATTCAACTTTCTCTTCCTTTATCACTTTTAGAATTTCAAAACCCATCATATCAGGAAGAATATTATCTAAAGTAATGAGATCCGGCTGTAGTTGGCATATCATATCTATTGCATTTTCGCCGTTTTGAGCTTCTCCAACTATCTCATATCCTGCACCTTCTAATGCCGTTTTTATCAATGATCTTATGTAGATGGAATCATCTACTATTATAACTGTCTTGCTCATATTATTTAGTTACTCGTATCAGTTCTGGAAATCAACTATTATGAAAGTGAATATTAAACTAAAGTCTTGATTTTATCAATAAATTTATTGTGAAACACCCAAATAAAGTCAGAACTAATGTCTAACTCCTTCCCTTCAAATACTGCTTTAAAATGAATGATTTGTTTTAACTCACTGGACTCTTCCTCCAGATAATTTTCGATTTCATTTGCTTTAATTACTTTCAGTGAAGGCACCCTCCCATACATCTCTACTCCTAAAAAATTAGAAAATTCTGTGATTACTGCTGCTGAAACCATGTTATCAATTTCAGTCAGAAATCCAAGCTTCATTACGGTGCTTTCGTTAGAATCATCGTTGACTACGCTTGGTAGAAGGCATGATTGATAGAGCTTGGAGACTTCCGTTTCTGAAAAAATCAAATGACTGTTCCCTCTTAACTCTCCCATGAGTTCGGTTTTTATGACGTGCACCTTAGAATCGCTTTTACCGAACTTTACCGGATCCATCTCAGAGGTCCCGTACTCAATTTTCCTTATAGAGATCGGGCTCCGGAGTATTTGTTCCATTGAGGCCTTCGCCATGGAAAAGCCTTTAGAAACTAGCCCGGTGGCGATTTTTAATTCATCTTCGTTCAAGTCTTCTATCATATCAGGCTGTATGATTAGTGCTAATGTTGTTTCAGTTTAGGTTAAAATAGTTTTTTTACGACTTAAAGATACTCATTTAGATTCAGCGAGTTACCCTGCTGTTTTAATAATTTCAATCAGTTCACCATAATTGAATGGCTTCATAAGGTAATGTCTGGCACCTAACTGAAGTGCTTCCTCCATTACTGATTCCTGACCTGCGGTGCTTATCATTATAATATAAGGTTTTTTTTCAGGTTGAATGGTTTTTAAAATGTCTATTCCTGTCATATCCGGTAATATATGATCCAATGTGATTATATCGGGTTGGAGTTCTGCGATGATATCTATTGCAGCGTCTCCACTGCCAACTTCACCTGACACGATGAAGCCATTTGCCTCTAAAGCAACACGAATGATATTTCTCATGTAGTTTGAGTCATCTACAATTAAAATTTTCATATTCAGTTTTTTCGTTTATAAATTCTTGTTTTCACATCATCCACTTCAAAGTATTCTTTTACTGCACCGGGCATGACATCGTAATAGCCAATCATCAAATAACCGTCCGGTTTTAGGCATTTATGAAGCAGCTTCAACACATGATTTTTCAAAATTTCATCGAAATAGATCATGACATTTCTGCAAAAGATCAAATCGAATTGGTCAATCATGGGATCGGCCACCAGATTATGCTTTCTGAACGTAACATTTGTCTGGTATCTTGGCTTGATCGTAGCGTGGGTATCTTGAAAATCAAAATAGTCTTCCATTCCGGTATTAGGGAAAAACTTCAAAAAAGGAACAAGGTACTGTTTTAGTAATAGCAGTGAATACTCTCCTTTTGCTGCTTTATTTAAGGCCGTTGTACTAAGGTCTGTAGCTATTAATCGGGTGTTGTGAAGCATACCCATTGCCTCTAAAACAAATGTCATCGTGTAAACCTCTTCGCCAGTAGCGCAGCCGGCATGCCAAATACGCAGATTTTTTCTTCCTAATCTTCCTAAAACGCTATCTCTTAGCTTTATCCAAACATCAGGGTTTCTGAAAAGTTCTGTAAGGTTTACCAGCAGATCATCAATTGCATTTTTAAAGAAGTCACTGCTTTTCAAGACGGCCGACCACAACTCAACAATATTCTCCATCTTATGCTTCATCATGAGTCTTATGACTCCTCTTTTTAAAGAAGTGCGCTCATAATTAGTAAAATCTAATCCATAGCGATTATTTATTGCCTGCATTAACACAGTAAGTTCTTCATCACTTATAATATCGGTGCTTAAAAAAGTTATATTTTTTGTGTTTTAGCGGAGGATTTGTAAAAGAAGTCCATAACTGTAGCTACATCTACTACCGGACAAACATTTCCTGATCCCAGTATGGTTGATCCGCTAAGAAGTTTGCTGCCGTCTAATGGTTTGGGTAGTTTCTTTTCGATGATTTCTTTTTGTTTTAAAAATTTATCTACCACTAAACCAATGCGTCTGCCTGAGTGCTTTGCCATGATCACATTAATTTGCGCCTTATTATCTAAGTTATTTAATTTTTCATTAAATAACATGGAACCGCTTAAAGATTCAATATTTTCTACTTTAAATAAATATTCCAGAAAGATTAAAGAGACCGATTGTTCGTTGTAATTGATCATTAGATCGTTACTGATATTATGAATATCCTCTTTTTTGTAATAATTGACGGATTCAATAAAAGTAAGAGGGATAGCATATTCTTGTGAACTTACCTCAAAAAGTAACGAACCTTTTAATGCTAATGAGGATGGTAGTACGAGGTGGAAGGAACTCCCTTCCCCTATTTTGGTGTCAATCAAAACTTGCCCTCCAACGCTTTCAACGGATTTTTTCACTACGTCCATTCCGATGCCACGTCCGGAAATTTCAGTTACCGTTTCAGCACTTGAGAATCCGGGTTCAAATATGTATCGAATAATTTCCTTGTCCGAAAGCTGATCAGCCATACTTCGGGTAATCATTTTCTTTGCAATAACCTTTTCCCTGATCTTCTCAGTGTCAATACCTCTGCCGTCATCGCTTACGGAGAGGACTACATTGTCCTTTTCCAGATTGGCTTCCATTGTTAAGATGGCAGTGGGAGGCTTTTTTGCTCTCTTTCTCTCTTCTGTGCTTTCGATTCCATGGGCTACTGCATTTCTGACAATATGAACCAGAGAATCACTGATGATCTTGAAAATGTTTCTGTCAATTTCAACTTCAGTTCCCTTCAATCTTAACGTAACATCTTTCTTTTCTGATACCGCAGCATCTCTCAAGACACGATGAAATTTATTGAAAAGAAACCCCATTTGTACCATCCGTGCATCTATGATTCCATAATGGAGATTTGCTGAAATTCTTTTCAGGCTTTCGAACTCAAGCACATTTTGTCCTCCGCCTTCAAAATGAGCAATTAATCTGTCGCACTCGATTATTAACTCTCCTACCATGTTAAGTAACTCATCCATTTTCCTTATCGGAATTTGAACAAACTCCGCAAATGTGATGGATGGATCCCCGGCATCTCCCTGTTTATACTGACTTTGAGACTTTAACTCTGGTTCCTCTTGTTCCCGAACTTCTTCAATTTTTTGTTTTTGCCCCTCCTCTCTTGCATTCCTTAAGAAAAGTGCAAGTTTGGTTTTAATGCCTAAGTAAGAAACCTCTTCTCCTGAATTAAGACTGTTGATTAAGGCTCCTAACTTATCATTAGCCCGGAAAAGACTGTCAGCCAATTCTGAATCAAGAGTGACTTCATTGTCTTTAATGGCACCGAAAGTGTCTTCCATCACATGAGCCAGATCAGCGATACTTTCGTAGCCCACTCCGAGTGCGTTCCCTTTTAAGGTATGAATTATGCGAAATATGCTGGTGATTACTTTTTTGTTCTGATGGTCTTTTTCAAAATCAACAAACAGTTTGTTTAACTGCTCAAAATTTTCCAACGCCTCCGTTAGGAATAACTGTCGGTATTCTTCTTCTTTAGATTTCACTTTAAAGATTTTTTACCAGGTAATTACCAATCTCTTTAATATCTAGTTCTAAATCAATTACGCCGGATTCAACCGCTGCTTTTGGCATACCGTAAATAACACTTGAGGCTCTATTCTGGGCAATGGTCAATGCACCTCGGGCTTTTAGTGACTTCATTCCTTCTACTCCGTCTTTACCCATCCCCGTCAGGATTACTCCAACTGATTTATCTGCATAAACCTTGGCAGTGCTCTTCATCAGAGCATTGATTGAGGGATTATTGTATTCCTTGAATACCTGATTTGTGAAATTAACTTTAGCAATCCCATTCTCTCTGTTCAAAATAAGGTTCGAGTGACCCGGACAAAACATGATAGTCCCAGGCGTTGGCTCCATATCTTGAGTAGCTGCCACTACGTTTAATTTGGTAAGTGAATTTAATCTCTTAACGAATGGCGGGATAAACATCTGTGACATGTGCTGGCATATTATCACCGGAATGTTGAAGTTGTGCGGGAGGGTAGTCAGTATTTTTTCAAGTGCCGTGGGGCCGCCTGTGGAGGCTCCAATCGCAATAATATCATATTTACTCTTTTTTCTAAATGATGCGGCTTTGAGCTTCTTTTCCAGCCGCTGATCAGTGATCTTTTTAGGTTTTGCTCTTGCCGTGCTTTTTACTTTTTGAATAAGCTCACTCTGAATCTCATGTATTTTAGATTTATTTCGATTTGGTTTATTCATGTAGTCCACCGCTCCATTTTTAAGTGCCTCAAAGACAGGATGGAGGTCAGTATTGCCGACAGCACTCAAAATTAAAATTGGTGTTGGACGATCCTTCATAATGGATTTTACTGCGTATAAACCGTCATACTTTTCCATGTTGAGATCAAGAACTACTACATCCGGATTAAGCTCCATTGCTTTTTCTTTTGCTTCTAAACCATTAGTCGCAGTACCTATTACCTCAATGGAGGAGTCTTCTGACAGCAGATTAGAAACGAGCAACCTCATGAAAGCTGAATCATCAACAACAAGTACTTTTAACGTATTACTCATGCGCTCGCACTAAAAGATCATCAGGAATTGCGATAGCTTTTTCATTTTTGATCAATCGGACAATATCCAAATAATAAATCAATTGCTTGTTATGCTGAATAATACCTTTAATATAGGATGCGTCCAATGTGGCATATTCAATTGTCTGTATATCGCTTGATATATCATTGCCATTTACTTTTAAGATGAAGGGCAGTGCACTTAAAGTAAGGCAAGCGTTTATTTTTCTATTATTTAGCACTAATAAATACCCGGGAGATTGATCACTTTTTACCTTGAATTTATCAGCTAAATCAAAGACAACATAGGTATTTCTACGGATGATGGTGATTCCCGTTATGTGTGAGGGGGTGTTTGGTGCTTTTGAGGTCTTAGGCATTAGCACCACCTCTTTGACATTATTAATCTCTATGGCATATTGCTCTTCTCCAATTTGTATTATAACAAGCTGTAAATACCTGTCTTTAAGTGCGAACACCTCCTTTGTATACTTATTTCTGAGATTTTTCTTCCGCTCCAAGAGTTCCTTGGCTATGTAAGCAGGTAATTTCATATCGGTTATCTCTTCAGAGACGTTCTCCTTTTCAGGCGCAAGTAGGGGCGGCTGTGCAGTACTTGTCTTCTCAACGGGTTCTTTCAATGACCTCTTTAAATACTCTTCCGGCTCAATAACTTGTCTATCCTCTTTGTGAGGTATGAGCTTTTTCTTTTTTAAATTTTTGCCGAGAGCCATCACGATTAGATTAACCGGGTTATTTCTTGTGCAAAAGCCTTATAGTCCAAAGCACTGTTTGAGTTCGGAGCGTATTCGACTACACTTTTACCAAATGAGGGTGATTCTGAAGCTTTCACATTGCTTCGAATCAGGCTTTTAAAAATTCTAATTTCATAGTTTTCTTTGATATATTCTTTAACCTCACTACTCAGTTTTCTTCTCTTGTCTACCATAACCGGAAGTATACCAAGAACTTCTAGCTTTTTATTATAGCCCGCATTTATCTTTTCAATCGTCGTGACTATCTGGTCTAAACCCTGAAGGCTCAATACTTCCATAAGCATTGGAATGATTACATAATCAGAAGCATAAAGAGCATTAAGAGCTAAAATTGATAGTGACGGCGGACAATCAATCAGAATGTAGTCATAACGGGTTTTCAATAGTTTTAATTGCTCGCTCAAGGCATTATGACGGTCATCTACTCCTCCAAGCGTGAGCTCAACATCAACCAATCGTATGTCCGATGTGATGATATTGAACCCTTCACTTTTCAACAAAATATCGGAGATATTTTTGGTGCCTTCCAGTACATCTACGATCGTGTTTTCAGACTCCAAACCTAAGCTGTATCCCAAGTTTCCTTGCGAGTCCATGTCAATGGCTAATACGTTTTTGTCCAGCTTGGCTAATGCACTGCTTAAATTGAGTGTTGTGGTGGTTTTCCCGGTTCCCCCTTTTTGATTTACAATGGATACGATTGGCATGGAAATAAATTAAGAACTATCAGTACTCAGCAATTTGAATTTTGAAACTTCCTCTTTTAATTCCTGAGTAATTCCGGTTACTTTTTGAGATTTTTCAATGTAGTTCTGCATTCCTGCGGAGAGTTCTGTGGCTGAAGTAGCGACCTGCTCACTTCCGGCTGCTGTTTCCTCTGCAATTACGACGATATTCTCCGTTATATTGACTACATTCCTGATATTCTCAATTTGTTCTCTTGAAGATTCCAATATTTGCTTAGATACGTTAAGGTTTTGATTTGCTGCCGTAGCTATTTCTCTAAAAGCACTTGATGCGTCATTCGAGGCTTTTTCACCTTTAAGAATACTTTTGTCCATTACTTTTATCGTTTTCGCAGCGGAGGCGGTGTCTTGCTGGACATCTATTATGAGTTTCTCAATTTCTCTTGCCGAATTACTTGAGTCTTCTGCCAATTTCCTTATCTCCTCAGCTACGACGGCGAACCCTCTGCCTGCATCACCGGCTTGAGCAGCTTCTATGGCAGCGTTCAATGCAAGAAGATTGGTCTGTGATGCTATATCAGTAATGATTCCTAAAACCTTGGTTATCTGTTTTGACCGATCTGTCAGCACTTCAATTGATTGATTGGTATCACTGGCGAAGGCTTTAATATTCTTCATGCTGAGACCGACCTTTTCTGCCATTTTAAGCCCTTTTTCAGATTTTTCCACCACCAGATGAGCCATCCTGTTAATCCCCTCAGACTTATCCCCCATTGTATTAGCTGATGAGAGGATATTCTCTATCAGATTTGAGGACTCATCCACTTTGCTTACTTGGTTTTGCGCACCACTGCTCATCTGTGCTATTGCTGATGCGATCTCACTGGTATTAGTATTCATCTCTTCACTTGCTAACAGCATCTCGCCGGATGAGTCGCTGATAACATTTGCATTCTCAACGATTCTTGCTAAAAGTAAATTCAAGTTGTCTAAAGCTGTATTAAGGTTTTTGGTCAGGTTGAGAATGTCTCCTTTTGCCTTGTCTGTATATCTAACGGACAAGTCTCCATCTGCCATAGAATTAGCCATCTTATTGAGAACACTCATAGGATTGGAAACGGACTCAAACAGGTTATTTACAGATTCCCCAAGTTCTTGCCAGGCTCCTTTTCTATCTTCTATAGTCATCCGAGTAGACAGGTCTCCCTCCTCTCCTCCATACCGCACCACTTTATTCGTTTCATCAATGGCAATCCGAAGATTATCTCTCATCTTCAATAGTGAATGCCCCAGCATGTCTTCTTTGCCTGCACTTTCAAAATGGACAGTCAAATTCCCCTCGCCTATCTCTTTGGAAAACGCTAATTTTTTATTGAGTTCAAACATCAGTCTGTTCACAGAAGCTGCTATCTGTCCAACTTCATCAGCCGATTTTATCTCGACTTGCTTTGACATATCAAGTTCGCCCTGAGCTAAACCTTTTAGTAAATCGTTTGATCGGTCCAGTGAATCACCTATATCTTTTGATATTTTCCAGATAATTATTGTCAAAAGTGCCAATCCGCCCAAACCTATAATTATTGTAAGCAGCAGGGTCTTGTTAAAGTCATCTGTAATTTCTCTTGTTGGCACCACGACCACAGTAGCAAATGACTCACTGCTCCTGCCAATAGGAATTGGTGCCATTGAAACGTACACCTCCTCTTCCAGTTCTTGGTCTGTTGCAATAAAGGAGTATGGTTTCCCTTGCTGAATTTTGGTATAAACCTGCTCTTCTTGTTCGTTCATAATGCTTAAAGAGTCCAACGGAAGGTTGAAAAAGTCTAATTCTTTGGAAGCTACGATTTTCCCTCCATACGTTAAAAGAAGTGCGTAGGCATTTTCGTAATACGCTACCTCCGATATTCCCTGGAAATATTCAACGGACACATCAACTCCAATCACACCGGCAAATTTTCCATCAACTTCGATCCTTATAACAGGAGATATTCCTAAAAGTGAATCTCGGTTACTGGCTTCATAATCGTAATCAAGGAACCAGTAAGGCTCACCTAAAAGCTCTTTAAGGCTGTTATCAGCTTTGAACTCCTCATAAATTGAACTTGCTTTACTGCCGTCAAGCTCAGCAAGTTCAACGGAGGATTTTACCTGTCCTTCTCTCCAGTAAGAATTGTATCTTTCCCTCCCATAAGGTTTATCCCAACGCTCATCAATAAATTCAAGCTGCCAACTCATCCAGGTAGCATCATACTTGGGATAGAGTAAAAGAACCTGATCTAAGAATTTTTTCCTTCTCATGTCCCGTTCCGCTTTAGGCAGGTATGTCATATCTTCTAC
>JAPPDO010000300.1 GCA_028821635.1 Ekhidna sp. | reverse complement strand
GAGGTTTATGTCATTGAAAACAACACGACTGTCCCTGATATTTCATTTGAAACGCCTCAGTCCGCCTCAATCGCCCGGAATGCCAGAAATATTGCCATAGGAGACCTAAATGGAGACGCTAAACCGGACATAGCTTACTCCGAAGGAGTTACTTTAAATACCAACGGGGGCTTGGGCGTATTAGTAAACTCAACCGCTATTGAGCCGACGTTTGACCCTCCTTCCTTTACTTATTGCTCCGGTAGTGACTTTACTTTAGAAACTGTCAATTCACCCAATGCTACTTATCGCTGGACAGTTACACCGTCCGGCAGTGTACCTACTACAACAGATAATGAGGCAACATTTAGTATTGTAAGTTCAAGTGACCAAACAATTAGCGTTGAAATAATCCAAGAGAGCGATACCGTATCCGGTGAAATAATAGTAGAATATGCCGCATTTTCAATCTCTGCGACACCAACTATCAATGTAAATGATGTGAACGGAGGTGCATCTTTGTGCGAAGGTGAGGCATTGGTTTTATCCACAACTACAAGTTTTTATTCCTATTTATGGACGTTACCTGACGGATCAACCGCTACTACTCCTACCTTTTCAATTCCTGAAGTAGCGGCCGGTGATGCCGGGCCTTACTCATTGATCGTTAGGAATACAGGCACTTCGGGCACTTGTTCAAGCGACCCGGTGACTGAAAATATCTCAGTAGAAACATTCCCCCCTCCCGTAATTTTTAACGAAGGAACTACTACGTTCTGCGCAGACGGAGCAAATGATCCCATGCTTCAAACCGGTTCTCTTAGCGGAGGCTCGTACCAATGGAGGCAAAACGGCACAAACCTATCTGGCGAAACAGGCTCAAGTCTCACCACAAGCACAACGGGAACTTACACTGTGCAGGTTATAAATTCCAATGGATGTGCTAAAGAATCCGGCTCCATTGATTTACAAGCCGTAAGTGAGCCTGTCTCCGTTATTACGGGAGCTACGGCAACTTGTAATGGGCTGCCTACCTCATTTACCGCCTCCTCAACCGGACAAGCCGGTTTTACACTTAATTACTTCTGGGAAGTAGACTCTGCCGGTATCATTTTAGCAACCTCCACTGACCCTGACTTTACTTATACTTTTAACACCGCCACCGCTTCTGATTACCGTCTAACGCTCAGCACGAGTTATCCATCAGGCGAAGTGGCTGCCTGCACGGATGAACAGACGATAACTGTAAGTGTTTCCCTGCCTCCTTTAATTACTTTCAATGTGCTAGACAGAACTCAAAAATGCCCGGCAGAATCATTAGATGTAGAAGTCACTAACACAGACATCTCAAGCTATGACTGGCTTATCACAAACGCTGCAAATAATGATACCATCATTTTTGATGCCTTAGATATGCGCTCTATTGCAGTTGAGACACCCCCAGAGGTGGACTCAGTGTATGCAGTAGTTAATATTTTTACAAACATCGGCTGTGAAGTTAGAGATAGTATTTTAATCAGAAATTTTCCAACCAGTGCAGATATCGGTTCCCCTGACTTTGAAAGTATTCTAAATACAGATTCAGCCACTCTTGAAGATGGCATCTCTATAGACCTTGAGGCTTTAAATTTCGTCTCGGACCTCTCTTGGGAGCCTGCCGTGCAAATTGATAATCCAACCGCAGCAAGCGTATCCTTTTTCCCAAAAAATCCTACCAGCACTGTCACGCTTACCGGTATAGATGAGAAAGGCTGCTTGATATCCAGCCGGGTTATTGTTATTTTAGATAATATCAGGCCCAAAAGGACGTTTTCACCAAATGGCGATGGTGAAAATGACTGTTGGGAAATATTAAATATCGGTGACTTGGGCGAAACACTTGGCTGCAAAATCTATGTTTTTGATGCAAGGGGCAGGAATGAAGTCCCTGTGATAACACAATTTGATAATGGAAATTGTGTTTGGGATGGAACCTCCTCGGGATCGCCTGTTCCGGAAGGCATCTACTATTTTGTTTTAAAATGCAGCGAAGACGCATTCTCCAGATCAGGTAGTATTCTGCTTGCTCGTTAGCCGAAACAACCTCCGTAGATTTTTAATGCCCTTCCCCCTACACTCTCACAAACTTCAACAAACGCCCGTCCGGTAGTTGCACGAAATACATCCCGCTTTTCAGTGAGGAAATGTCCATTTTCGTGTTAGCGGTGCCTTCTAGCAATGACTTGCCGCTTAGACGTAGTAGTTGGAACGTCCCCCCGATGGGAGAGCGTACCTTCAGATAGCGGCCCCCGAGGGGTTGGGGAAGATTGCTTTCGCCTCTTCTGTCTCAGAAAAGCTAAGAATATCATCACTTGGGTCGTTGGTGACGGAGACAATAATCGTTTGAATATTTACTTCTAGCAGGTCTACACCTTTTGCAGAGGGTTTTCATTTATAAATCTTACTTTTCCTTTTCTCGTTTCTTTATAAAAATTTTTAAATGCAATCTTTTTAAAAACAGCTTTCCTTGGAGAGTCATAATACAAAGTGTAAACATAAATCCACCATTCTTCTTTTATCTCATTACATAACCTATAGTAACTAATTGGATGTGGTATTTCAATTATTCTTGGAGCATTGTTATTTCTAGTCAAATGAAACGATACCACAGAAAATTCTCTTTCTTTGTGCATTTTTAATCCTTCTTTTCTTATCCATTTCCCATAAGAAGAACTTGTAAAGATTGGATTCAGCTTTTCAGAAAAAAGACCGCAGTCGAGTAATTTCTCAAATACTGCTTCTTTCTTAAGTTCTCTTAAAAGGTCAGCCATGAAGTTTGTTTGCAATCAATTTTTTATTCAGTTTCAATAATATAGACAAACTTTTTTAAATACTTAACTTGTTCTGAAAGGCTTTTGTTTGAGATCGTATTTGACTGTGGTAAACGGGGAGTTGTATTCATTACCTGAATAAGGTTCATTAAATAGCTTGCTTTTATGGCATAAGACGCATTTTCTGCTCCGGTATGTTTGGCATTGATGATGCCAATAATATTACCATTAGAGTCAAATAATGGGCCGCCACTGTTGCCGGGCTGAATCGGCACGGATATCTGGTAAGTGGTTATATCTCCCTGAAAACCGGTTTTTGAGCTAATGATCCCATTGGTGAGCTTTACCTCATCACCCATAGTAGCACGTAGAGGATAGCCTAACGCATAAACAGCATTACCCACATCGGTTATGCTGCTGTTTATTCTATACGGAGGGGTGCCAAGATAAGTCTGGTCAGCTATTTTTATGATGGCAAGGTCATTTTTTTTATCTTCTACAATCACTTTTGCATCATAGACCTCTGAAAAGTCTCCTTTTAGCCCCCGAACACTAACCTTTGAAGCTCCATCAACAACGTGTTGATTGGTAACGATATAACCATTGGATGAGAGTGCAAAACCGGTGCCGGAGGACTTAACCCCGCTAAATGTTGTTGGGTGTGGTCGTTTCTCAAGTACAGTTAAGTTATCTAATGCGACTCTGGAACCTGACTGAATGTAGGGACCAATTTTATTCCCATACCATTGATAGTGACATTCACTATTGTCTATTACTTTACCATTAACGTAAATTGATGAGTAGTTATCTCTTTGAATAATAGAGACATTGACAGTATTTGTACCTACATATGAGTCTGTGTCTTTTTTTAAACCTAGCTCGCTCAAAAAAGTGTCCACATCTTCAGGAATGCATGAAAAAACTTTTGAAGCCAATTGATAAGCTTTAAGTGCGTATTCAGGATCATACCGTAACTTTTGACCAAAAGCACTAACAGAAATTTGCTCTCTTACTTTACAGTATTCCTCGCTATCAGCAGGAAAAGCCTCATTGTATAAAGCTATTAATCTTTTCTGTGAACGTCCCAAGCCAACGGTAGCTTCTTTTTTTTTTTAATAAACCTAAGTCTTTTAATAAAACATCTACATCCGGAGGAAAGACACGGTATAGTTTCAAAGCTAACGCATGAACCTTTTCGGCATATTCACGATCATCGCGTAGGCGTTTTGCAAAATCAGCAACAGAATACTTCTCTCTTGTCTCACGAAACAACTCCTGATCTTCAGGAAACATCGCATCATACAATCCTGATATTTTCTCTTCCCTTGTATGGTGTCTTTTTTTTTTTGTTCTTGCAATGTTTTAGTTCCCATTTTTTTTTGAGACAAGGACTTGTTTTGGGTTGGTTCTTGCAATGTTTTATTTATTTCATCTATATTCCAATCTAATACAATTTTTTCTACTCCACTTTCCTTGTAGAATATCTTGACCGCCGTAGTATAATGAAAGTTCTAGAGGAGTATGCAATTATAATTATCCCAATCTTTGAATCCCCAAACAAAACCCCAAATTGGATATTTTTCATAGGCATCCTTTAGCGTTCCATTGTTTCTTTTCTCATAAACTCCATATTCGCAGGCTGCATCTCCATTTAAATTAGCGATTGAGAAAGAAATTTCGTAGTCTTTGTTTGTGTTGAGATTTATTGGAATTCGGTTAGCATTCGCACGACCTTTTTCATAAAACCCGTCGATCAATTTGCCATTTATTATTTGAGCATTTCGCAAAGTACTTGATTCCGTATGCCAGCCATTACGATTGTTGTTGAACTTTTCATTTAATACTGTCTTCCACAGTCGATCATCTTGTGCGAATACATTAGCATGGATTAGCAGCGAAACGAATACAATTAATGCGTTCCTCATTTTATACATCTTAGTTTCTTCAAATGTAGCGTAACATTCCGAATTACATGAGGTCAGCCCCCCATCTTAATCGCCTCCTACAGAAAGCTCACCTTCCGTGCTTGCAACGAGGGTAGCGACGGTGGCATCGCCGGTCACGTTTACTACGGTTCGGCACATATCCGGGATTCTGTCTACGGGGAAGATGATGGCTATCCATGCGGGGTTAAGTCCTACTGACTGCAAGACGATGATCATCATCACCAAGCCGGCACTGGAGGAGATGCCTGCTTTAGCCGTGTCCGTGACTGTCGTAACTAAAGCTGTTATTGAAATAATGATGGAGTCATCATTTTTGATCGTCTTTTCGCCATTGACTTGGATACGAAACGACGAACTGAAAGCGATAAAAATACTACCACCTCGTATGTAACTAGAGATTGATCTAAAAGTTATTCTGTCCACAGTAGTTGAAGGTATTAAGTTGTAATCGGTTCCTTCTGTAGCTGTGTGCCTGCAAAACAAAGAGTTGTGTTACTGTGAAATTAAGAGAAGTTGGGTTTGATACGCTTACTGTTCCTGATGCCACGATGCTGTTGTCTGAATTGACCTCTGGCTGCTTTAATCAAGGATTTTACGGTTGTATGATTTAATCTCCGGTTCATTACTTTACGATTTAAAATATTTAAAAATAAATGTCATTCGTCAAATATAAATATCCAAAAAGTTTTGAGTTTTTTTTTATTTAGCATCATATACTAATAACGATTTGACCACTAAGGGCACGGAGAGATGACAAAAAATGAACCCTTTTCGAGTGTAGTTTGTGATCTAGCCATTGACGGCCGCACCCTCATATTCTGTTTTATCGTTCTATTAAGGGGAAAGCCTTCTAATATTCCAAAAATCTCCTGTCCGTTTGTAAATAATACGGTCATGCAGGCGGTTTGGTCGTCCCTGCCAGAACTCAATTAAGTGGGGAGTAACCAGGTATCCACCCCAGTCGTCAGGAAGTGGAACCTGTCTGTCTCTATATTTTTCTTTCAGAAGATTCAGTTTATTCTCCAACACTGATCTGCTGCTAATCTGCTCACTCTGGCGGGATACATGAGCTCCTATCTGGCTGTCTTTAGGCCTTGATTGGAAATATGCTTCAGAAGCCAGCCTACTTATTTTTCCGGCTTTACCTTGAATAATGACCTGCCTTTCCAATTCCAGCCATGGAAATAGCAGGCTCACTGAGCCATTTTCTGCTATTTCTTTCCCTTTATGACTATTGTAATTGGTATAAAAAGTAAATCCTTCTCCGGACAAATCCTTGAGCAGGACAGTTCTCAAGGATGGCTGTCCACTTGAGCCAACTGTACATAGTACCATTGCATTTGGCTCCGGTATTATTGAATTTTTTGCTTCGTCGAACCACTTTTCAAACTGATCAAAAGGATTTTTTAATACGGAAAACTCATCTAAAAAAGCCTTTGTATACTCATTTCTTAGTGAAGCAATATCTTCTCTCATTTACTTGTAGTTTTGGGCTTGAGAATAAAAACATTTAAAGCTAGATGAAGTTTAGCATTAACCTAAACAGTTTCGTCAAAAAAAGAAAGGTTAGTTGTGTTACTGAATGATTTTGATGCTTTGTCTGTGCCTATCCGGAAAAGGTAAAGAAAAAGCAATGAATAACTCCGGCTAATTTGGAGATAGAACCTGATATTATATTAAAGATGGATTTTTTTACATTAACTCAAGATGAGAAGCCTGAGCGTGGCGATGTCCTCATTTCTGAGCCGTATTTACCAGACCCCAACTTTGAAAGAACGGTAGTTTATTTGTGTGAGCATGATGAAGGCGGCACCTTTGGCTTCGTTCTGAATAAAAAGGTAAATGTGAAATTGAATGACATCGTTGATGAAGCCACGGATTACAAAGCAGACCTATTTATGGGCGGCCCCGTCCAACAGAATACGATCCATTACATCCATAGAAACACAAAACTGACTCACTCAGCTAAGTTAATACAAAATGAAATTTACTGGGGCGGAGATTATCATTTACTGACCCAACTATTAAATACAAAATTAATTTCTAGTGAGGATATTCGGTTTTTTATGGGTTACTCCGGTTGGGCTGCGGGGCAATTGATGGATGAAGTAAAAGAAAACTCGTGGATTATTCTGAAGGCGGCAACACAGGAAATAATTTTTGATTGGGACAACCATAAGTTATGGAGTGCGTGTCTAAAAGCGATGGGAGGTAAGTACCGTCTGATGTCCAACTATCCGAAAGACCCTCGAATGAATTAAGGTATTTGATTAGCTTTGTAATCATATCGAAAACCAATTCCATTAATGGAAAGCGATGATAAGGTGCAGAAGGTCGAAATGGACACTTCTGAAGATGTTCAGGACAGTGCTGAATTAAATAAGAACGTAATGAAAAAAGAGGAGAGGGAAGATGCTTCATCGAAGACGAAGAATTCTGATGAGCCTGAAAATCTACCACTAGAAGAGAATACTGAATCGGTAAACCCTGATGGAGAAGTTCCAAATCCCACTGCGGGGAATTCTATGGAGACAGAAAGTAAGTCTACCCGGAAAAGTAATGCACCACCAGATCAACCGGAAGAAATTCAGCAGCAAGAAGTCGCAAAGCAGCAGGTAGTTGAGGAGCAAGCAGAAGCTGTTATTGATTTAGAAGCTGCTCAGTCAGATCCAGTTGAGGGCAGCGAATCACATATCTCTGATAGTGAAGAGGACAAGGGGGGTCATGCCGAAGTCTTGGTTTTTGACCATGCGGGCAAAAAAGAATTGCTGTCAAAACTGAAAGGATACAAGAATGAAGATGACGTTCAAAAAATTGACAGCGTTCTCAAGGCGACTAAGCTGCGCTTTGACGAGCTTTATACATTAACCAAAAATGAGGCACTTCAAAAGTTTGTTTCAGAAGGAAATGAAGCAGACTCCTTTGAATATCGTGAAGATGAGGAAGAGAGAGCATTCATTACACTTTATAGCCAGTTAAAAGCGAAGAGAAATAAATATCACAAAGAATTAATTGACCAAAAAGAAGACAACCTCAAGAGAAAGGAGCGATTGTTAGAAAATTTAAGAATCATCGTGGACGGAGAGGAGTCCGTAAGGAGTATTACCACAGTAAAAGAAATACAGACGGAGTGGAAGAAGATAGGCCCCGCTGCCGGTGCTCAAAACAACAGCCTTTGGGCAAACTATAATGCTTTATTGGACAGGTACTACGACAACCGAAGTATTTACTTTGAGTTGAAAGACCTTGATCGCAAAAAAAATATGCAACAGAAGCAGGAGTTATGCGAAAAAGCAGAAACTCTTACTCAATTAGATGATATAAAGGCCGCCATAGTCCAGTTAAACGACCTCCATGAAGAGTATAAACACGTGGGGCCTGTTCCCAAAGCAGATCAGGAACCACTCTGGCAAAGATTTAAAGCCGCCTCTGATACAATTTACGCAAAAAGAAAAGCATACTTCGAAGCATTAAAGGTTGAGTTCAAAGCCAATCTTATCAAGAAACTTGAAATCATCAAAGAGGTTGAAGAGTTTCTAAATTTTCGTTCAGAAAGGATTACAGAATGGAATGACAGGACAAAGACTATCTTGGAATTACAAAAAAGATGGGAGACTCTCGGGGGAGTTCCAAAAGATAAAGCAAAGGAAATCAACAAGGCTTTTTGGCATTCATTCAAAAAGTTCTTTGCTAATAAAAATCAATTTTTTAAGGAGTTAAAAGGCAAGCGAGAAGAGAACTTGACCAGGAAGCAGGAGCTAATAGTAAGAGCTGAGGAGCTAAAGGACAGTGACGAATGGGAGTCAACGGCTCAGAAACTAAAAAATTTACAAGCAGAATGGAAAGAGATCGGCCCCATTCCCGAAAAATTAAAAGAAGAGATTAACGGTAAGTTTAAAGATACCTGCAATTATTTCTTTAATCGAAGAAGAGATCAGAACGAAGAGCAACTCAAGGAATATGATGAGAATCTAAATCTGAAAAAACAAATTTGCCATCAGATTGAAACGTTCTCAGAATCAGATGAAGTAAACCTCGGTGAAGTGTACGACTTGGTAGATCATTTCATTTCAATCGGTTTCGTCCCTAAAAATGCGATCAAAAAAATAGCACATCAGTTTGAAGCAGTAATTGAAAAGATACTGGCTAATCCGTCAATTCAAGAGAAGGATAAAATGGATTTAAAGAATCATATCGAAATAAAAAAGTTGAGGAGTACGTTTGGTGGGAATCGAAAAATTCGGAAAAGAGAAAATTCTATTCGAAAAAAGATATCTACGCTTGAGAATGACATCTCCACTTGGAATACCAATATGGAATTCTTTGCAAATTCTGCGGCAGCAGATAAACTAAAAGCAGAAACACAGGAAAAAGTGGAGGCCGCCGAGCGAGAGCTGGCGGATTTAAAGTCTCAACTGAGGTCAATTCGATAAACTATTAAAATGATTTGCAGATTTAGAGCAACTCGCTATTTTTGAATATTATTTTAAAAGCCTCCATAGCTCAGCTGGCCAGAGCAACTGACTTGTAATCAGTAGGTCGTTGGTTCGAATCCGACTGGGGGCTCCTAAAAATCAGGTATTTAGCAACATACAGCATAATTCTTATCTTTTGCTATATTGCTAAATAAAATACAAAATCCAATATCGGAAGGAACACCTGACTAAGAAGCACCCTATTACAAACACTTTCCGATTATCCTGCTGCCACTTTAAAATGGCAAAGCATCGGCACGAAGGAAGGAGAGTAAGTGAGCAAAGCCGCCGTAGCAGCTAAAAAATAAATCCGGCAGCCAGGTACATGATGATTGCGATGCCGCCTGTGAGTAAAGCATAAGGCAGTTGCGTTCTGACGTGTTCTATATGGTCACAACCGGCAGCCAGCGATGAGATGAGCGTTGTGTCCGAAACAGGAGAGCAATGATCTCCGAAAACACCTCCACCCAAAACGGCCGCAGTAATCAAATAAACATTTGCATCAATGGCGAAGCATAAAGGAATTGCAATCGAAATCATGATTGCGAATGTGCCCCAGGATGTTCCGGTGGAGAAGGCAATAAAACCGCTGATGACAAAGAGGAGAGCAGGAGCAACTTCCGGCAACAGCCAGGAAGAGGTGACTCTTGAGACATAAATACCCGTTCCTAACTCATCACACAAGTTGCCGATAGCAAAAGCTAGGACCATCAGGGTCGCCATCACAAGCATAGCGCTCATCCCACTGAAAGATTGCTCAAACAAAGATTTTATAGTTAATTTCTTCTGCAAAAAGTACATAACCACAGCCGTCAATAAGGCAAAGAAGCACGCATTTAATACCGATTCGGAGCCGGAGCCGTTTCCGATGCTTATCCATAACTTTTCAACTATTCCAACCTCAGTGGCGGCTGAATTCCAACCACTGCTTATCAAGAACAGCGGCATACTCAAGACCATTACTGCGATGGGTATTATCATATTAAGAGGTGAACCCATCGTTTTACGAGGGTCCTCTTCCTCCGCATTTACCTTACTTCTCACATTTCTCATGGGGCCAAAGTCCTTCCCGGATTTTGCGATATAAAAGACAAAAATCAAGGTTAGGATGGCATAAAAGTTGAAGGGAATGGAATAAATAAGCGTTCGGAAAGGGTCTAAATGTTTGTAAGACATCAAAAGTCCCATGATGTAAGCACCCCAGGCATTAAGCGGAAATAAGATGCACGAAGGGGCAGAACTGGAGTCTGCCAGGTACGCCAGCTTTTCTCTTGGGATTCGGTTTTTATCAAAAAGAGGCTTGAAAATGGTCCCTACCGTTAGAATTGAAATATTAGATTCAACGAAAATTAAAAAGCCGGTCAGGGCGGTGGCGAGTTGGATTTTACTTTTTGCACTGTTCCCATCAGTGCTTCTCCGCTGCACCCAATGAATAAATCCATTGATTCCACCCGAATACTTTATCAGTTGAATTAAGGCCCCAATTAAGAGGGTAAGGATGATGGTTCGTGTATTGCCTTTACGCTGAAAAACATTTACGAAGGATTCGACGGTCATCAGAAGGCCTTCAAAGACGTTCCCTTTTTGAATAATCAGATAGCCAATGAAAATTCCCAGCGTCAAAGAAAAGACAACTTGTTTTGTTTTTATTGCCAGCCCGATCGCCAGTAGGGGAGGGACAAGAGACCAGAAGCCGAAGTCTGTCATCTATTTTTTCTTTTTGAATTCCATTAATGAGGGATCAGGTCGGTGATCATTTGCCTTGTAAGGATAGGAAGTGAAGATTTTGGCAACGGCATTATCAATCACTTTTGTCATTCTTTTTTCTCTCCTTTCCTGTCTCAGGTCGTAGCTGCCCTGCCAGATCAGTTTTTTATTGATGTCATAAAGCTCAAGGAGTAATACTGCCTCATGAATCGTGTTTGAAGTAAACTGAGAGAATGGATTGAAAGGATCCCGGACAGCATTTGTCTGAACTCGGGTAGCGGATGCTAATTCATATCTTAATGTCAGGTTGGGTGACACCGCTGATGGTTTATAGCTTCTTTTGCTCATCTCCTCCGAGATCGCCGATTTTATTGTTTGGAATACCAAATTTGAATCATCTGCCAATTGGCTTTTATCAACCTTTGGATTTACCATGCGATAGGTTGCAAATGATTTAAAATTTGATTTTGAATTTACATAAGATACAACTTTGCTATTGCATCCGAACAGAAGAACGATAGCTAAGGAAATGAGATATTTGTTCATTAAATACCTGATGATCTTGGTTAATTAATACGTTAATTTACGCTTTGAAATCTTTTTTATGCTTAAAATAAAATGATCTCCCTCTAAATTAGCAATAATCAACGAATATGATGCTTTATCGGGTTGTTTTGGTTGTTTTTTTGGAAAGTATCATCTTTCTGACCCAAGCACAGGTATCTCCTGAAGTAGAGACGTACCTCGCCGGAGTTTATCAGGGGAAAACACTATTTATTCAAAATCCATTTAAGAAAGAGGAGCGAGTGTTTTGTATCCGGGAAATAAGAATTAATGAGCGTTCGCTTAACATCAATTACAACCTGAGTGCAATAATGCTTGATTTTGAGGGCCATGATTTATACACTCCGGTTAAAATCAGAATCATACATGCAGATACACTATGCAAGCCTGTTATCATCAATCCGGAGGCAGTTCTGTTTCATACGATTTTCAGATTTATGCCAATCCAATTGACGGATTCCGCTTTAGTGTGGTCAACAAAAGGAGAGAGAGGCCAAGGTGACTTTGAAGTGCAGCACCTAAAAGATGGGATTTGGGAAGTTCGGAAAATCATAAAAGCGACGGGAAAGTATGAAGGTGCCGAGTATTTATACCAACCGGTTCTTGAAGAGGGGGCTAATAAGTATAGGGTAAAATACAATTTCCCCCAAGAAAGTAGAACAGAATATTTGTACTCTTCGGAAGTGGAACTAGAATATTATCTGGAAAGAGTTGAATTTAGCCCTAAGTCAGTAAAAACGCATTTGTATTTGTCACGAACTTCTCATTATGAAATATACGATCAGGGGAACAATCTGGTGCAGGAGGGGCAGGGCAGGGAGGTGGATGTAAGCGAACTCAGAAAGGGAAGATATGTGATTTATTTTAAAGGAAGATTTCCCGGCCCTTTCTCGAAGGAGTAGCTAAAAGACGCTGATACCAAAAAATCTGTCCAGAAAAGTCAAAATAAAAATAAATCCAAGCATCAATGGACATAAGTAGCTGACTGTAAAATCAATGTGTTTTCTAACCCAGCTATTCCTGAATTGCTCATTTCCTTGAACGAGTTCTTCAATTAAATTATTCTTTTTCCATACATAAGCAGCAAAAATAGTGATCAGAAAACCCCCTAAGGGCAGAAAAGTGTCATTTCCTATGTGTTCTATCAGTGTCATAAAACTTGTGGGCGAGATTGCACCGAAATAGGTCACAAAGTTTGTGAAAAAGCCGGAGTATCCGTTGGAAAGTAAGGAAGGCACGCCGAGCAGGAAAATCAATCCTGCCACGATCCATACCGTCCTCTTTCTGCTAATTTTTAACTCATCCACCACATAAGTAACAGGAACTTCAAGCAAAGAAACGGTCGATGTGAGTGCAGCAAACGATAGCAAAAGGAAAAAGGTCGAACCTACAATAATTCCAAGCGTCTCGCCCAGCGAACGAAAGACTCCCGGTAATGTAGCGAAGATGAGCCCCGGCCCTCCTGTAAAATTTTCCATTGTGCCGTTTGTTAAATAAGAAACAAAGGGAAACATCATCAGACCGGCAAGAAAGGCAATGCCAACATCCGTCACTGTTATCCATGCCGCCGAGTTGATGATATTGTCATTTTTAGAAACATAGCTGCCATAAGTTATGAGCGCACCCATTCCGAGAGAAAGAGAGAAAAAAGCCTGACCGAGCGCATTATAAACGACCTCAAACGTCACTTCTGAAAATTCCGGCACTAAATAATAAGCAATCCCTGCACTAGCGTTAGGTAGCGACATCGCATAAAAAGTAAGTCCAATGATCATTAAGAGAAGGGAAGGCATCAGAAATTTAGCCGCCCGCTCAATTCCTCCCGAAATACCCTTTGAGACGGTAAATGCAGTTATCGCCATGAATAAAGCACCATAGAGGCCGACTTTCCATATTTGAGCCGTGTAGGTGCTGAAATTATTGCCAATTTCAAAATTTCCCTGTATCATTTCAAGGAAATAACCAATAGCCCACCCGGCAACGATATTATAGAAGGAGAGAATCAAGACCCCGCTACAAATTCCGAGGATTCCTAAAAATTGCCATTGTTTAAAACCCAATGCTTTATAAGCACCTACCGGATTTTTTTGCGTTTTTCTTCCAATAGCTATTTCAGTGACCATTACCGGAAAGCAAAGAATAAATGCGAAGACGAGATAGATCAGCACAAAAGCCGCACCGCCGCCGTCAGCCGCTTCAAAGGGGAATTTCCAAATATTACCCAATCCCACCGCTGAACCTGCGGCTGCCAATATAAATCCTAACTTACTGGAAAAGTTGCCTCTTGAAGCCATTTATTTGATTAGTGCTTTTCGTATTGAGCGGCTAAAATATAACGAAAGCAATAAACCGGAAAAGAGATCATTGGCATTAAAGGAAGTCTTCATTATCAACCTGTAGTTCGTATGGATAATTAAAGAGATGATTCTTCTTTATC
>JAPPDO010000421.1:7073-14276 GCA_028821635.1 Ekhidna sp. | reverse complement strand
ATTATGGCGAGCGATCGGAATTTATCCTGAAAGAGGTGCTCTCCAAAAATGAGTTCAGGTTGAAAGATATTTTTTCAATGGAGGAGTACCTTATGAGCGACCTGATAAAGTATGGCAAAGGGGAAGATTTTGAATTAAGAGAAATTGATTAATAGTTAGTGTGAAGCGTATCCTTGTTTTATGCGGTGGGCAGTCTCCTGAGCACCCTATTTCCATTCGATCCTGCAAAAATATTCTCCGAGCAATGGACAGAGAAAAGTATTCAGTCACACTGATTGGCATAAGCCGGGAAGGAGTATGGGAACTACTTGATGAGTCGGAGCTAAGGGATGAAGTAGGGGTAAATGGGAAATCTATAGCAGTTCGTCCGGGCTATACCGACTGCTTATGGCATCGTGGAGAATCACTCGGTTATTTTGATGCCGCATTTCCGGTCTTGCACGGCCCGAATGGAGAAGATGGCGCTATACAGGGGATGTTGAAGCTGTTGAGGATACCCTTCGTGGGCTCGGATGTTCTCTCCTCATCGGTCTGCATGGACAAGGATGCAACTAAGCGGCTCCTGAGAGAAGCTAACATCAAAGTAGCTGACTGGATTACCATTCGTTCCCGTAATGACCTTGTGTATGAGGAGGTCAGGAAAAAACTAGGCCCGGTAGTATATGTCAAGCCTGCGAATATGGGGTCTTCGGTTGGTGTGAATCGAGTAGATAATGAAGACACTTGGGGAAATGCCATCAATAAGGCTTTCAAATACGACAGCAAAGTTCTAGTAGAGAAGTCCGTTATTGGCAGAGAGGTTGAATGTGCAGTGCTGGGGAACAAAAATCCAAAAGCTACGGGGGTGGGCGAAGTGCGATCGGTGGGCTTCTATTCGTATGATGAGAAATATGCGGCTGGCTCTCGGGCCGAAATTATCATCCCTGCCAAAATTGACCCGAAGTACCTATCCTTATTGAAAGAGACAGCGATTAAAACTTACCGAACGCTAGAATGTCAGGGAATGTCAAGGGTAGATATGTTTTTAACCGGAGAGGGAGAGGTCCTCGTGAATGAGGTGAATACGATACCCGGTTTTACGAGTATAAGCATGTATCCAAAATTATGGGAGCAGGAGGGGCTTAGTTACGGCGATCTTATTGATCAATTGATCGAGTTAGCCATTGAGAGAGGAGTTTAGTCTAAAATTTTATTTTCAGGAAGAGGTTAGCGGCAGGGATTGTTTTATCAAAAGCACGCCCATATCCCGGGATAGCATAAACGTCAATCTCTTCCTGCGCATCATAGCTTTGAAGTATTCGCATCCTGAGATTGAGACCTATCCAGAACATTTCCGAATCTTTAAATAACCGCTGATCGGTATAAACCACCAGTTCCCACCAGTCAGCAGTAAGGCCCTTTCTATCGGTTACCTTTACCAAATCACGCTGTATTTCTGAGGTACTTTCCACAAGGATTTGCCCGCTTTCGTCAAATGAGGACATTCCATATCGGACGGAAATCCCCGCATTATGCTCCGAATCCTTTGAGCCAACATACCCTATTCCGAACCTGTAATACACCCCCGAGATCTCATAATTACCATTTGCATAAGCACCTTTAGGGGAGAGTGCCGCAGAGCCGGCCTCAATGATAAGAGGGATTCTTTCCATGAATAAAAACGTTAAGCCTCCCTCATATTTAGCTTCAAAATCAAACGGAATAGTTAATAGCTTACCATAGTCTAAGTAAATAGATGGCGTAAAAAATCTTTTTGGTTCTTTTACCTCGGGCGCATCTTGTATCTCGGGATCCTCCGTCGTAGCAGAATCAGCCTGATTTAAAACAACGGGAAGGATCGAATCCTGACGGATGCTCAGCGAGTCGCCCACTTGTCCGAAGCAACTCACACCGGCCATGAGCAGACTAGAAATAAAAAGTAAAGGATGCCTCTCCATCGATACAGTTCTCCTCGCAAATGTTTAGGCTATCAAAACCCATCGTGTCAATAACTCGTATGTTTTGGGCTCTAATCCGAATGTTTCTCTCCTCATCGACCTCGGTGAACGTTTCATAGTCCAGTTCGATGGTGAAGTTTTCGTCACGAATGAGCACGTCATAAACAGAAAACTCCTCCCGGAAGGAGAGCGGAAAATCCCACACAGTGGCACTGTCTGAAAATGTGATGGTAGAACCGGTTTCAGGGAGACTTATCCGGTTTACGAGGATTAAGCCTGAGTTAATGGTTGATCGGGCAGCGTTTAAAATAGCGGTGGTCTCACCTATTTCCTGATTTTCGTAAAATAGAGAATCCTGCTGCTCCTGCTTGATCAGGTCCAGCAAAGAGGCTTTCTCGTCCTCATACTCATCCCGTCCGATGTTGAGGGAGTCCTGAACTTTCCGCAAACTGTCACGTAGATCATCCAAATCAGCCTTTACCACAGAGAATATGGAATCCTGGCTTTCTAAGAAGTTGATCCTTAAATCAATGGAGTGGATGCTGTCCTGATTGATAAAGATCATCTCAACGGTGGGTTCTGAAGCAAGCGGATCTCCACAATCCGGACAAGGGTCGCACGAAATGACAAGCAGCAACAGAATAGAAATAAAAATGAACTGCTTCATTGGTATTGTGAATAATACTGCTTTTTATTTTAATGCTATGAGTTACAGTCTCATACTACAAATGTATCGAAATGTCTGGGATGTAATGCGAATAATGAAATAAACCGTGCTGCTACAGGGAGCTTTTTAATCTCTGACAAACTTCAATAAACGCTCGGGACTCAAACGACACCTAGGGGGGAGTTATCTAAAATGTAAAAGAGGCATCGCTATATAGGTAGTAGTAGACTATTTATAAATTAAATACTTTTTCCGGAGCGTGTTTAATTGCGAATTGTGCAACTTCTTTCCCGGCAATAAGTTCAATTTCTTTACCACACTCGTCACTATAATCACTTATTGCATCTTCCAATTCTTCAGTACGTTCTCCCGTAGTAATTATAATAGCTTTTTCGCACTCTTCATATGTCTCAAAAGCTCTTTTAATATCATTCACAACGACAGTACTACTATGATTCCCTTCATAAGATTTAGCCTGAATAATTATTCTTTGCTCAAAATCTAATGAATTATCTATTGTAACGAACAAGTCTGCACCGTTATCACTTCTAAAACCAAAGCCATTCCTATTCGGATAAACATTTGGAATTGACTGAAACACCTCATAAAGAAATTTTTCAAACTCTTTACTTCTATTCATTTCATGAATTTTTCTAGTTATTTCCTTCAGAAATTTGTCTGTCTCTGATTTTAAATGATAATCTTCTCGTCTTTGTCTATTTTTTAATGTTACTTCATTATTTAAAATATTTTCTATTGACTCCGCAAATTCCCTTGTTTTATATACTCTCTGACACCTTCTTCTAGGAAATAAATTTACGTTAGGTTTAACATTAGGGTCTTTTCTATTAAACTTCACTAAGCTTTCCTTATCAATTTCAAAACAATGCCTGAAATCTACTCTTCCATTACCGCAGTCTAAACCTTTATCGTATTGATATTCGGATATTACTTTAGCGGTCATACACTCTCCCGAACTTGGAGTGTTAATATGTACGATCCAATCTCCGGGTTTAATTTGCCTCAGAAAAAATTGTTTTGAATGATTTTCTGACCATTCTTCCCTTAGTAGGTTGTGTTCATTTTTCGATGACCAGCCAAAACGAGATTTTCCATTCTTAAGCGATTTAATGAGTAATGGCTTGGTATCTACATCTGTTTCGTTAAAAGCCCAAACCATGTTAGGCACTTCAATTATTTTCTTTTGTTCCATGATCTTATCTTTTTATTAGTCAATCAAAATCTTACCTTCAAATCTAATTAATTAGGATTATAAAATAACCACTCGGCAGAGAAAAATGCCTGCTCGGTGAGAAAAATTACTGGTTGTACTCCGGATGAGATTTACACAATTGAGAATCCATTTAAAGAAGCATACTGCACAGGAAATTTTCTATTGAAGAAAGTCAAACCGATTCCGTGGGCTTGGAACAAGAGTTATGATAAGATTCAAATGCCCTTTAAAATTTGTAAAATTTCTATCATCCGGTGATGTTACAAGTATCAAATAAATTAGATGAGTTATTTACAAAAAGTCCTATCACAAATGTCTACGGTGTAAGTCGTAGTGTACTTGCTATGGGGACATTTCTCACATTGATCTTTAATTCTACCCAAACATTATTTCCTAAATCAGAAGAATTGACTAGGGTCGCTGTTTCTCCAGTAGTTCAGTTAAGTTTATTTGAGGTATTTGAAAATCAACTTTCTCTGGCTAAATTTACAGCTCTATTAATATTATTTCTTGTAATTATAGGTTTTTATCCTAGATACACTGGAATATTACATTGGTACGTAACTTTCAGCTTCTTTGCAAGTTGTTCTGTAATTGACGGTGGTGATCATGTAGCCTCTGTTTTTTCACTATTGCTAATACCAATTACTATAGTGGACAGCAGAAAATGGCACTGGCAAATGATAAGTAATAAAAAAGAAGCAAGTAAGCTCTTTTATGTAGTGGGTTGGTTCTCAATTTTTTCAATTAGAATCCAGGCAAGTGTGTTGTATCTACATGCCGGCGTAGCAAAATTAAAAGTAAATGAATGGGTTAATGGAACAGCAACCTATTACTGGTTCACTCATCATTATCATGGTGCGGCTAATTGGTTAAAACCATTAATTATTAGTATTACCTCAACCCAATTGGTCGTTTTTATTACCTGGAGTGTCATAATATTTGAAATCCTGCTTTTTGCGGCAATCTTCTTAGATCCCCAGAGTTACAGAAGAAAGTATTTACTATTAATGGGAATTCTCTTTCATTTTGCTATTGCGATTATTCATGGATTAATATCATTCTTTTTTTCTATGTCTGCTGTCTTACTCCTTTATCTCCTTGACCACAGCAAAAACATTGCTTTTATTAAGTTTAAATCAACAAAACCATGATATTTGAAATAATGAATATCACGTTTATTATTATGTTTATTTCCATTGCATTTCTATTCAAAAAATATTATCCTAAAGAAATAAATCCAGTGGTGGGATATAGAACAAGGAGATCTATGAAATCTCAGGAAGCATGGATAATTGCTAATTCGTACTCCTCTGACCTACTTTACAGGCAAACAATTATCTTGTTGATAATCCAAATAATTTTATATTTCATGTACGGGGGATTGGTGGCTTTACTTGGAATGTTAGGAATATGGATTTTAATGCTTGTAAGTACAATAATTCTGACAGAATCTTTTTTAAAAAAGAGTGGTTTTTAAATATCCCCTCTCTTAGGTGTAGTTTGTAATCCGGCGTGGGAACGTCCGGCCGGGATGGCTACGCCTTTATATCCTACCGAATCTATCTCCTCGCTGAAAAAGCAACAAAACATATTAAAGCGTAGATACAATCTACGCTCAGGCTAGTATCTCCGGTTACTGAGTATCTTCATTTCTTTTTCACGTTCCACGATGGTTGATAAAAAGAAACGAAGCAAAGAAAAATCTAGCCAAAATCAATCCAGCCTACGCACAACCCAACACGGATTTTGGCATTCTTACCGCATAAGCGGCATATCTTTTCCTTCCAAGCAACAACAATAACCTCGGACAGGTCAAAATGAGTGCTTATTATGCTGCTGATGAATGAATCAAAATGAACTGACCGTGTAGCCTCATCAAACAGGGTCTACGTCAAATACCAATACAACATTCTTGAATGCCGGCATTGACTTCATCATTTTTTTAACGGATTTGAGGTATTCTTTAACGACAAGCAAGTTAATACCTTGTTTGTCTAATTTCAACGTGATTTCGTGAAGGTAGCGGTTTCGGATTTTACTGATTAGCGGCTCCACCGGCCCGATGATTCTTTGATTTGATAGCTGTTTTCTTATCTCATGGAAGTAAAAATTAGCCGCCTGAAAAGAGGTTTGCTTGTCGCTGCTTTTAAAGATGATGGTGATCATCCTGGAAAAGGGAGGATAATGGAACCGCTCTCTTTCCAAGACTTCCCACTGATAAAAAGAGCGATAGTCATGATGATTTACTCGTTGAAGCAGTGCCTGACCGGGGTCATTGGTTTGAATGATGACGAGGCCGTCTTTCGACTTTCTCCCGGCACGTCCGCTTACCTGCGTAATTAACTGATAGGAGCGTTCGTGTGCACGAAAGTCCGGAAAGTGAATCATCCTGTCCGTATCGAAAATGCCAACCAGATTTACCCGGTCAAAATCCAGGCCTTTGCTTATGATCTGTGTGCCCACCAGGATGTCAATGTTTGCCGCCTCAAACTCCTCGATGATTCTTTGATACCCATACTTACTGCGGGTCGTGTCCAGATCCATACGCTGAGTGACGGCTTGGGGGAAGAGAATTTTTAACTCTTCTTCCAATTCCTCCGTACCAAATCCGACTTGCCTCAATTCTTTTTCACCACAATGCAAACAGTCGGTATACATTGGCTGGTTGTACCCGCAATAATGACATATCAGCTTGTGGTTGTATTGATGATACGTTAAACTGACGGAGCAGTTGGGGCATTTTGGCACCGTCGCACAGTTTTCGCAGGTGATGTAAGCGGCATAACCACGTCTGTTTTGAAAGATGATAATCTGGTCTTTCTTTTCTAATGATTTTTGAATCTCATCCACCAGTTGAGAGGAGAAATTTCCTTTCAATTTTTTCTGCTTTCGCTCTTTGCTCATATTGGCAAATAAAAGTTTCGGCTCGTAAGCCGCTCCGTATCTTTCATTTAATGCTACTAAGGCATATTTTCCATCCAGTGCATTTTTGTAGCTCTCCAATGAAGGAGTAGCCGTCCCCAGCAATGCTTTTGACTGATGGAGCGTGGAGAGATAAACAGCCGCATCCCGGGCGTGATAGCGGGGTGCCGGATCGAATTGCTTGTAAGAGGGCTCATGTTCCTCATCAACGATGATCAAGCCAAGATTCTCAAAAGGAAGGAAGACGGCACTTCTGACTCCAACCACAAATGCGTATTCTTTCTTTAACACTTTTTGCCATACTTCCACTCGCTCATTATCGGAATACCTTGAATGATATACTCCAAAGTCATCGCCAAAGATTCTGTGCAGCCTTGCGATAATCTGTGTTGTCAAGGCAATCTCAGGCAGCAGGTAAAGGACTGGTTTCTTTTGAGTTA
>JAPPDO010000421.1:0-7063 GCA_028821635.1 Ekhidna sp. | reverse complement strand
TTGTTGGTGTTGGGGTGGCGGGCTGTGGGTGTATGTAATGGTTTTGTTTTTTTTGTGTTATTTGGTCTTTGATTAGTTGAACATAAATTTCTGTCTTTCCACTGCCGGTAATGCCTTTCAGCAAAACGATATTTTGATGCTCAAAAGATTGTAATATCTCTGCTTTTGCACTTTTCTGAGCAGGGCTTAACCAGATATTTTGGGAAGTACCGGAAGAAGTTGAGGACAATCTTGAGACTTTCTCCTCAAATTCTTCCAGCACCTTATTTTTTATCAGTGTTTTCAACGATGAGGGACTAATATCATCTTTCAATAAGGTTGATTTTGCAATGCCCTTTGCATTGCTGGCCGGATTTTTAAGCACGGGAACCTCTTTTAAATAGGAGAGGAGTACGTCCTGCTGTTTTGGGTTTGACTCCAGTCGGTTGATCACTAATTCAAGATGATCTCCTTCAAGATATTCGCCTGACAGCCTGATTTTCTTAATAATCTTGGGCTGATATTTGTCTTTGACCTTCTCAAACAAGTCGATATATCCCTTTTCTGACAAGTCTTTGAGTATTTTCTGTGGACTTTTTAAATGGAGCAGTTCACTCACTTCTCTGAGGGGAAGGTCATTCTTTTTTAGTGTCCTTAGCAGTTCTCGCCCACTGTTATTGATGTTGATAGTATCAGGGTCGATTTCAGGATTTAAGCCTACAAAGGATTCACTTGAGAGCTTTAAGGCGGCGGGCAGTGCCGCATTGACCACTTCTCCCAATGCGCACATGTAATACGCTGCCATCCACTGAAAAAAGTCCAGTTGGCTTCTGTTGATAATCGGGTGGTCATCAATAATGTCAAGAATGGCTTTAGGCGGATATTCGGGAGTTTTAGTATGTATTTCAAGAATAATGCCGGTGTAAACTTTCTTTTTCCCAAAAGACACAACTGCCCTGAATCCCTCGAATGCCTTGCGGCTTAGCTCATCCGGAATGGAGTAGGTAAACGTTCCCTCCAGCGGAAGCGGTAATATGACTTCTGCGTATCTCAACAAGATTTTAAATGATCTTCAGTATTGATTCAATGCTTCTTTAAAAGTTTCAGGCAGCCTGCCCATTTTATCATAGCAAACATATACTGTGGCCTCATCATTGTATCGTGGATGTATCAATAGAAGGTTGAAATACGACGATCTCCACTCAGCTAAAGACTCAGGATAAATTTTTGTTTACGGATGTCCTGAAATTATCGAGGATGTAAGAAAGCGGTCGGGAGTCATCGGAATGAGGTCGGAGGTTGCCGGAATGAGGTCGGAGGTTGCCGGAATGAGGTCGGAGGTTGTCCGAAAGAGATTGGGAGCTTCTGTTAAAGACTCAACCACAAAGCATACAAGAAGGCACCAAGGGCACAGAGATATGACGGAAAACGAAATTGAAAGCGTGATTAATGTCACTTTGTGAACTCCGTGCTAACCTCCGTGTCCTTTGTGGTAAGTATATTTCTGACTTGTAACCTGCCCCTTTCCGATTATTCGGTAAATTAGCGTGTAAGGGGGTGGAGTAGGAGTGGAATGTAATAAAACAGATATAAGACACGGGGGCAATAATATACAGGTGAAAATAGCTGCAAAGAAGCTAGGGGAAGCCTTAACGCCTTTATGTGCTTATTACATATAACTACAAAAGGGATAAGTCCGAAGATGAATGAGATAAAAACGATAAGATCAGTAAAAAGCAATTCCCCTTTTCGCTATGCAGGGGGTAAGTTTTATGCCCGAAAATTGATCTTACAACATATTCCAAAAACGGATCTATACTGTGAGCCATTTGCTGGCGGAGCATCTATTTTTTTTGCTAAAGAGTCCTCTAAAATGTCTATATTAAATGATCTGGATGAAGAGTTGATAAACACATTTATTCAGATCAGAGACAATCTTGAAGGGCTGCTAACATTGCTTAAAGGGATTCCGGCAACAAAGGAACATCACGCCTATTATAAAAATGAGTACAAGCCTAAAAATGATTTAGAGCGTGCCTTTAGATGGTTTTATTTAAATAGAACATCGTATTCCGGTATTATGAAGAAAGAAAATTGCTATTTTGGTTATGGAGAAAAATACTCTATGAGACCGGAAAATTGGCCTCGCCACTTGCATACTGTTTGCAACAGGCTACAAGGTGTTGAACTGACCTGTATGGATTTTGAAGAAGTGATTGATACTCTGCCGGATAATAGCTTTTTATTTGTAGATCCACCCTATTATAATGCTGATCAAAAGAAATTTTATTCATGCAGTTTTGAGGGAAAAGATCATATACGCTTAAAGGAATGTCTTTTAAGGCATAGCCACAGACTGCTATTTTTGATTACCTATGACAATTCTCAAGGGATACGAGATCTCTATGATTGGTGTGATGTTTTAGAAGAACATGAGTGGCAATACACAATAAATAGAACAGATGATCAAAAAAATGGTAAAAATTTATCTCAAGGATATTCAAGCCCCAGACGTAAAGGCAGAGAGGTGTTTATCAAAAATTATGACATAGCTAAGGTTGCTATTTGTAATCCTGTTTCCTTGTCACCATCATATCCTACCGAATGCACATTATTATGAATACGGCTGAGCTAAACATATATAAAGATATTGAGGAGTACTGTGAACGGTATAATATCCCAATAGAAAGCCTTATGGATATTCTGGAAGATCAAAAAGTGTTACCTATGATTCGTGGCAAGGCTACAGAATATATAGCGGCTATTATTTTGAAAAAATCACTGGGACGAAATTGGCAAGTACAAAAACTCAATTTGAATCCTCAACAAGGAACATATGATGAGGATATTAGTATAACGCACTCAAAAACAGGAATCAGGCTTAAAGTTGAAGCAAAGAGCGCAGTTCGTGGCAGCTTTACGCTTGGTACAAAACGCACTAAAGTTAATGTTCCGCATTTTAAAGTTAAGTGTCATAAATCAAGAAGTAATATAAGCAAAAGCACAACTACAAATGATCGTTATCTTATGGATGATTTTGATCTGGTTGTTTGCAATTTATCTAATGCTATTTTTCAAGGTGCAACTCTCGGTGATAATCTTGAATTAATATATGACAGCGAGGCTATAAGTTTTTTGAAAACACATTATAAAACCCATGCGGAAAAAGAGTTGATACGATCTGCCTATGATGATTGGTTTTGTTGTTTTCCTCGCATGATTGCTCAAAAGGATAGTTCAATACCAAGAACACCTACTGTTCAGTTAATTAATGATACAAATTGGTTCCTATGAATGCATTGGAAGAAAAATTACTCCCGGAAATTGAACGCATAAGACATAAAAAAGAAGATTGCTAACTTGAAAGAAATTAAATCAAACAAAAACAACTAACCCATGCCAACCCTCCACTTCAAAGGAAAGACGTTTGTGCAGAACTACCACCTGGCGGTGAAGTACCACCAACTGGTGCCGAAGAAAGCCCGCAGCCTGACGGACAACGTCTCCCTGCATGACAACCTGATCCTTCAGGGCGACAACCTCAAAGCACTGAAAGCCCTTTTGCCCACCTACGGCGGCAAGGTTAAGTGCATCTACATAGACCCGCCCTACAACACCGGCAACGAAGGCTGGGTATACAGTGACAACGTAAGCAGCCCCATGATAAAAGAGTGGCTGGGCAAAGCCGTAGATATGGAAGACCTGACACGGCACGACAAGTGGCTTTGCATGATGATGCCCCGCCTAAAACTCCTGCATGAACTGCTGAGTGAAGACGGAGCGATTTTTATTTCCTGTGATGATAACGAGCAGCACAATCTAAGAGGTTTGTTAGATGAGGTGTTTGGAGAGCAGAATTTTATCCAAAACATCATTTGGCAGAAAAAATTTAGTCCCCAAAATGATGCAAGATACTTTTCTGACAATCATGATTTCATAATTTGTTATGCAAAAAACAAGATTGACGGCAAACAAGAAATTGGTTGGGAAAGAAATTTAATTTCTAGAGACGAAGAGCAAAATTATCGTTATTCTAATCCCGATAACGACCCGAGAGGGGCTTGGGCTTCAAGTGATATGACTGTGAAAACTTATTCAGCAGACTATGATTACGAAATATTAACGCCAGGAGGGAAGAAGATTAAACCCACAAAAGGAAGATGTTGGTTTACTTCAAAAGAAAATTTTCAAAAATTAGTTAAAGACAACAGGGTTTGGTTTGGTGCGAATGGAACCAATGTTCCCAGAGTGAAAAAATTTTTATCAGAGGTTAAAAATGGGGTTGTTCCAATTTCTATATGGTTACACTCAGAAGTTGGTCACAATCAGCAAGCAAAGCAGGAATTAAAACAATTATTTAATGATGCTGACCTACTATTTTCCACACCCAAACCTGCTTCATTAATCAAAAGAATTATCCAACTCTCAACCGACAAAAACGATGTCATCCTCGACAGCTTTGCCGGCTCTGGCACCACGGCCCATGCGGTACTAGACCTCAACAAAGAAGACAGCGGCAGCCGCCGATTTATTTTGGTGGAACAGGAAGATTACGCCAACACCATCACTGCCGAGCGTGTCCGCAGGGTCATACAGGGCGTGCCGGAATCCAAAAACTTTAAAGAAGGCACGGGCGGCACTTTCAGCTATTTTGAGTTGGGCGAGTCCATTGAGATGGAAAGCATCCTGACGGCCGACCGGCTTCCGTCATACACAGCCTTTGCCCGCTATGTGTTCTACACCGCCACAGGCGAGGAGTTTGACGAAGAGGTCATAAACGAAAAAACAGGCTTCATTGGCGAGAGCCGAAACTATGAGGTGTATCTGTTGTATAAAGCCGATTTGGAGTGGCTGAAGAGCCGGGCACTGACCTTAGCGTTTTGCAAAGACTTACCAAAATTCAGTGGTAAGCAGCGTTTGGTTTTTGCCCCTTCCAAATATGTGGATGACGATACCTTGCAGCATTATCGGATAGATTTTTGCCAGCTGCCTTACGAAATCTACCATCTGCAACGCTGATCAATGTCTGAACCTTGATTTTTGTGATTAAATGAACACTATGATAAATAAGAAGTATAAATATTCTGAGTTGACTTCCAAAATTATTGGGTGTGCCATGGCCATTCACTCAACTTTAGGCAACGGTTTTCAGGAAGTCATTTATCAAAGAGCATTAGCAATGGAAATGCGTTTGGCAGGCATTGATTTTAGTCGGGAATTCGAGATGCCCATTTTTTACAGAGAGGAGCAAATCGGCATAAGAAGGGTAGATTTTTTGGTTGATGGAGTGGTTTCCGTTGAGTTAAAAGCGATCACTAAATTGGAAGATGTTCATTTAGCGCAGGCAATTAATTACCTGGAAGAATATAACCTTGAAGTAGGGTTACTCATCAATTTTGGCGAAGTGAGTTTGAGTTTTAAAAGATTAACCAATAAGAAATTCATTTTATCATAAAAATCAAATCAATCATAGTTCAGACAATGAAACTAAAGCTCTATCAGGAAAAGGTTTTAAAAGAACTTAAAGCGTATTTGAGTGCTTTGTGTGATGCTAAAAAAGAGTTTGAAGAGATGCACGTGCTCAAACCACATCTGGCAAAGCATATCGATTTTCCGAAAGAAGCCTGGGAAAAGCCACCAGGGCGAACGACTTACCATTCCAAAACCAACGGCCTAAACGAGCGACTGCCCGATATTTACCTGAAAGTGCCGACGGGCGGCGGTAAAACCTTAATCGCTTGCCACGCCATTGACAGCATTCAAAAAACGTATCTCAAGCGGCAAACAGGGCTTATTTTATGGATTGTTCCATCCACACAGATTTATCGGCAAACCCTGGGGGCACTTAAAAACCGTGAACACCCTTACCGACAGGTTTTGGATATTTCCAGCGGAGGCAGAACGCTCATCAGGGAAAAGATGGAAGTATTCAACCGCCTTGATGTTAAAGAAAATTTGGTAGTGCTGATGCTGATGCTCCCTTCTGCTGCCCGCCAGAACAAGGAAACGTTAAAAATGTTCAGAGACCGGGGCGGATTCACGGACTTTTTCCCTCGTGAAGATGACGTTGAGAGGCACAAACAATTAAAAGAAAAGCTCCCGAATTTAGACTGCTTCACTACGGAATGGGAGGTTTTCGGTACACAAATAAAAACTTCGCTTGGGAACACATTACGGATTTTACGTCCGCTTGTGGTCATTGATGAAGGGCATCGGGCGTACAGTGAAACGGCAAGAGATACCCTTAGCAATTTCAACCCCTCATTCATTCTTGAACTCTCAGCCACCCCGCCAAAGGATGCAAATAAACTCGTCGAAATTACCGGCAGGGAACTGGACAAAGAAGAAATGATAAAATTGGACATCCACCTTACCAACAAAACAAGTCTGGATTGGCAAGACACGCTATTGACAAGTTTGGAAAAGCGAAACGATTTAGAGAAAAAAGCCAAAGAACATGAAGGCAATACAGGCGAATATATCCGCCCCATTTGCCTGATACAGGTAGAACGAACAGGCAGAGACCAGCGAGGCACGCAATACATCCACGCAGAAGATGCCAAAGAATACCTTATCAAAAAATGCAGTGTTCCCGAAAGTCATATCGCCATAAAGTCAAGTCAAAAAGACGACATCGAAGGCATAGACCTATTCGCTAAAGATTGTGAAATACGCTATATTATTACCAAACAAGCCTTGCAGGAAGGTTGGGATTGTTCGTTTGCGTATGTATTGACTATTCTAACCAACCCCTCATCCGCAACAGGCATTACACAGTTGGTTGGCAGGATTTTAAGGCAGCCCTTTGCATGCAAAACCAAAATTCGGGATCTGGACGAATGCTATGTTTATACCTTCAGGCAAAACGCCCGAACACTGGTAAAAGAGATTAAATCAGGTTTGGAAAATGAAGGCTTAGGCGACCTTTCGGGCAGAATTGTGAGCAACGAGGGAGAGATGGATACAGGCAGATTGAGAGACGTTGAGACAAAATACCGTCCGAGATTCAAAAAATACGAAGGGAAGATTTACCTGCCGAAATTTGTAATACAGGAAAAGGAAAGTTGGCGAGACCTGAGTTTTG
>JAPPDO010000342.1 GCA_028821635.1 Ekhidna sp. | reverse complement strand
TGTTCTAAGGTAATCAATACGAGATTGGGCTTTGCTCTGATGTTAATCTCTGCGGCAGCTTCTTATGTTTTGAAATCACCTTATGCTTTTCCTATACTCATTATTTTGGGGGGAGTAGCCACTACCTGGAGATATAAACAACAGTCGGTTGAGGAAAAAGAGCGCATAAAGATCAACTGGTCAAATTTGATTTTATGGGGAATAGTCTTTGTTTCAATAGCTGTCTTGGGTGGAATTACACGGTTTCAGCCTATTCTCATTTTAGAAAACTTCTATCGGAATGGCAGTATGATTTTTGGAGGAGGTCAGGTGCTTGTCCCGCTGCTCTATACAGAGTTCGTTGAGTTTAAAGAAATGCTGACGAAAGACGAGTTTATTCATGGATATGGTATGGTGCAGGCTGTCCCCGGCCCTACCTTCTCTTTTAGCGCATACGTTGGTGCGCTGAGTATTGATAATATGGGTATTGGAGGGCGAATTTTTGGTGCAGTGATGGCCGTTCTGGGAATCTTTCTACCCGGCACTTTTTTAATTTTCTTTGTGATAAGATTTTGGGAGCAGCTAAAAAAATATCGCATTGTAAAAGCTTCTCTGGAGGGCATTAACGCAGTGAGCGCAGGCATGGTAATTGCAGCAGCTTGTTTGATACTCGTTCCTATGAAACCTTCTTTGCTCAACTATGGGGTCATGACCGGCACAGCATTCACCTTGCTTTTCACCAAATTTCCAACACCCATTATCATTATCGGAGGATTGATTCTGGGTATAATTCTGGCTTAAAACGCCTTATCAAACAGTAAAGCTAATTCTTGGGAGTTGGTGTTTTTCAGTTGCCGCCGTCTGCAGGAGGGTCAATTCCTAATTTTTGCAATACAAGATTAGTCACATTATCTTCTTCTCTTGCATACAGTAAGATGCTTTCCCCGCTTGCAGTCATGTTAAACACATGCGTGTAGGCATTTTCTTTAGCTACTTGTTCAATTGCTATACCTATTTTTTCAAATGCAGGTTGTAGTAGTTGATTCCTTTTGTTTACCAAAGAATTTTGAGCGTTTGTTTCAAATTCCTGAATGGAGGTTTGAAGATTGATAAGCTCATTTTCCTTGTCAGCTCTGACGATTTCAGTGTATGACTCTGCGTTTTGTTGATAATCAGCCGCCTTAGTTTGGTAGTCTTTATATTTCGACTCCAGTTGAGTTGAGAGCTGCTTGTTATATGCCGAAAGTTCACTTTCAATTTGTTTCGCTTCCGGCATCAGGCTCAATATGTATTCCACATTGGTGTATCCAACTCTCATCTGCGCCGTGAGTCCGAGTCCAATGGCGGTTATTGCAGTACTTAATAGAATTTTTGCTTTCATAATTTCTTAATTTATCGGGTGGACTTGCGTCTGATTTGGGTTATTTATTTCAATGACTGTACTTAATTGCTGCCGGTGCTTTGATTTTCTGCCAGTCCAAGGTCTTCCAATACAAAATCAGTATAATCATGAATTGGGTCAGTGTAAATCATTACGAGGTCTCCGGATTTATCAAAAACGATTTGTAATCTGTTATTTTTTGCCACCCGGTCTACGGCTTCAAAAACCTGATCCTGAACCGGTTTTACCAACTCTTTCTTTTTTAAGAAATAGAGTCCCTCAAAACCAAATATTGATCGTTGGTATTCTTTCACTTCTTTCCAGTTTTCTTCTATCTCTGCATTTCTCTCCTCTCGCATTTCTTTGGTCAGGAGTACTTCTTCAACTTTTAGCTCTACCTCCATTTGCTGTACTTTTTGATAGAGGCTCTGAATTTCCTTCTCCCAGCCTTTTGCCAACTTTTCAATTTCGGTCTGAGCTTCTTTATACTCGGGCATTTTACTGAGGATATATTGCGTATCTACATATCCAAATTTTTGTGCAAATGTAAGGTTAAATAGAGAGAGACCAAACAAAAAAAATATTAACTTCTTCATGCTGACTTATCGTATTTGTTGACCGATTGAAAAGTGGATTTCGGCACCGGAGTTTTCAAGTGCCCCGTCCAGCCTGTCAAATCCGTATGCCCAATCAATACCCATTAGTCCAAACGCCGGCATGAAGATTCTAATGCCTACTCCGGCAGATTTTTTTACATTGTAAGGATTAAATTCTGCAAAATCATCCCAGTTGTTTCCCCCCTCAAGAAATGTCAATGCATAAATTGTTGCGGATTGTGCCAGTGAGATAGGATAGCGCACTTCCATCACATACTTGTTGAAAATAGTACCCCCTTCAATATTGTTTTCCACATCCAGAGGAGTAATGGAATTATTGGGGTATCCTCTAAGGCCAATGACATCAGTGCCTAATAAGAAGTTTTGACCCGTAAGGCCGTCTCCTCCCAGTTGGAACCTTTCAAACGGTCCTACTCCGACTTCATCAGTATACGAGCCAAGAAAGCCAAAATGAGCTCTTGCCGCCAACACCAACTTACCGGTAAGTGTAAGATAATACTTGCTGTCAAAGTTCCATTTATGATATTCCAGCCACTTATATCGCTCCTCCGGAGGTGCATTTTCATAATCAAGGTCTCTAAACAGGGAATATGGAGGAGTGAACGAGGCACTCAGCGATACTTCCGATCCATTTCTCGGATACATTGGATTGTTGACAGATCTCCTTGCAATGGTGGTATTTAAGGTAAAACTATTGGCATCTCCGGTTTGAAAGCCCAAGGATCTACTGCCAAATTGAAGAAGATTGTAGCGTTGGTAGGACAGGCCGGTACTCACAACAAAGAAATCATCAGGCCATGACACTCTTCGGCCTAATGATGCAGAAATTCCGGTTACTTTCAGCCATCCGAGGGTCTCATTGGTGATTCGATTTATGGACCTTTGAATGGATTTACTAAGGCTTAAGCCTAAAGAATTGGGCTTACGGCCGCCTAACCAGGGTTCTTGAAAGGATATTGAATAGCTCTGAAAAGTTCGCCCGTTGGCCTGAAAGCTGACACCTAAGCTTTGTCCGTCTCCAACCGGAATACCTCTCCAGTTTTTGGGTTTGGTAATATTTTGGGTGGAAAAGTTGTTCAAAGTAACTCCTACTGTTCCAACAAAGCCAAAAGCACCTCCCCACCCACCGGAAAGTTGGATTTGGTCATTTGATCGCTCAATCAACTGCCATTCAATATCCGCAGTTTCATTAATTGGATCCGGGATCACGTTTGGATTGATCTGCTCCGGGTCAAAATATCCTAATTGACCCAGTTCAGTTTGAGTCCTAATGATGTCAGACCTACTAAATTTCTGTCCGGGTTGAGTCCATAGTTGCCTTAAAATGACATAATCATTCGTTTTATCGTTACCACTAACGGTGACTTTATCCAGGATTGCCTGAGACCCCTCATAAACCCTCATCTCAATGTCAATGGAATCATTCGATACCGCTATTTCTACCGGATTAATATTGAAGAATAAGTAGCCGTCATCCATATAAAGTGAGCTTATATCAGCACCTTGCGGATTGAAGTTTAATTTTTTGTTTACAAGGTCAAGGTCGTAGATATCTCCTTTTTCTATACCCAGAACTTTCTCCAACTGATCGCTTGTATAGATGTAATTACCTGACCAGGAAATATCCCTAAAGTAATACCTATTCCCTTCGTTCACTTTCATTTCAATATTCAGGTATTTCCTGTTTACGCCATAGACGGTATCTCTTATTACCTCTGCGTCTCTAAATCCTTTGGAATTGTAAAAAGCGATCAGGTTTTCTTGATCTGCATCATAGTCTTCCTGCACATATTTTGCTGATTTGAAGAAATTGAAATTGACGTATGTGGCCAGATATTCTCTGGTTTCTTTTTTTGAAAGTTTCCCTCCATTTTTTATTATTTTAATGAGATTTGGAGGCCACGTCAATTTGATACTTTTCTCAATTAATTCGGTAGGGATTGAGAATTTAGGCACCATGCCGGTTTTCTTCAGTTTGCTTCTTAGCTTCGGAGAGGCAAACTCTTCATTCCCTTCAAAGTAGATATTCCTAACCTTAACTTTTTGGCCTCTGTCAATTTTAATTTTTAAATAAGCACTGTTCCTGAGAATCGTATCATTTTGCTGAAAAACTTTAGTCTCGGCATTCAAATAGCCTTCCCTCTCAAGGTATCTTTGAACTGCCAGCTCTGTATTTTTGGTTAATACATTAGTCAGTACTTTTCCTCTTACCACACCGATCTTCTTCTCAATTTCTCCTTTTTGTGTTTTATTGACACCTTCTATTATGACCTTGGTAAGCCTTGGTCGTTCGGTTAGCTCAATGGTAAGCCATATTTTGTCTTCTTCTATTTTTGATGCGAAAATGGATACACTACCAATGATTCCCTGGTTCCATAATTTCTTAATAGCAGTAGTGACTTCATCACCCGGAACTTTTATTTTGTCACCAACCCTAAGACCTGAGAGAGAGATGAGTGCATTACTGTTCAGATATTGAACTCCGGTAACCTGTATATCCACAATCTCGTATTCTCTAGGGCTTGAATAGTTAATGTTTAATCCGGAGGATGGATTGTCTTTATTGTTCTGTCCAAAGACTACCTGTCCGCAGGCCTCTTGTTGAATCAAAATAAATGCCAATAAAATAACTATTTTTTTCATGTATTCACCTGATCACTCGTTTTCCCAAACCTTCGCTCTCTTTTTTGATAAGAAATTATCGCTTCGTACAAATCTTTTTTTCTGAAATCCGGCCAAAATTTATTGGTAAAATAGAGTTCCGAATAAGCAAGCTGCCATAGCATAAAGTTACTTATTCTCATTTCCCCACCCGTCCTAATTAATAATTCCGGTTCCGGTATTCCTGACGTACTTAGGTATCCCTCTAAATCTGAGGATTTAACTGGCTCACTCGTTGCATTTAGCAGATTATTAATGGCTTGTATCAAATCCCACTTTCCACTATAATTAAGTGCTAATATAAGCTCCATGCCTGTATTCAGACTTGTAAGGTCAATGGCTTCTTTTAATCTTTTTTGGGTTATCTCCGATAATTCACCTGTGGCTCCAATAGACGAGAGTTTGATGTTATTTTCCAAAAGAGTGGGTAGTTCTTTTTTGAGGAGGCTCATTAATAGTGACATGAGACCATCTACTTCAATTTTTGGTCTTTCCCAATTTTCTGTTGAAAAGACAAAAAGGGTTAGATATTCCACGCCTAATTCCGCACTTGCTTCGGTCACATTTTTTATTGCCTTGACTGCATTTTGATGCCCGAAAAGCCGCTTAGCTCCCTGCTTTTGAGCCCATCTTCCATTACCGTCCATAATCACTGCAATGTGTCTCGGGAGGTTTTTAGTGTCAATATGGTTCTTGAACTTTTCCAACAAACGCTGCAAAAAGGATGCAAAAATGATTCTTTTTCCGGTTAAAGCGAGCCAATGCTGATGATTTAACTTCTCTTAACGCACAAGTATTGACTGGTTGGGCCTGTAAGGAAACGGGCATGAAACATTGAACAATGTGATACTCAATGTAAGTCCTGTGAAGAAGTACCAGTCATCATCTTTAGGATTCCCGTATTGGTAGTCTTTTATCGTTTGATCTCCGTCTGAGATGCCGTCTAAATAATCAAAGAAGGTCTTTCGCGCACCGGCTTCAATTCCGATGGTGTATTTCTTTTGAATAAGGTATTTAAACCCAATGCCCATAGGCAAAACAAGCTGATATTGTCCGACGTTTTCTGTCGTTGGGGCATCATAGCTTATTGCCCCAACCCCTCCCATGATGTAGGGCGAGTAATTTATGGGCGAATCGGATGTCTTAAAATCTAAAAAATGATATTCAAAGACTGTTGAGATTTCTATAATATTGGATTTGAAGGATTGATTTCTTTGAACTGCAAAAGCGTCTATCGGTGTTTCTGCACCTTCCACGGTACCAACTGTCAAGCCTAGACGTATGGCAAAAATTTCAGAAAAATTCATTCTGTAGAAAGCAGTGCCTCCGATCGTACTCGTACCGAAGTCATAGCCTCTAACCAAATCCCCTGAATAATTTAGGTATCCCAACCCACCACCTAACTCTATGAACTGAGCTGAGCTATTTAAGCCAATCAGTACAAGAAAAAAATAAAGGAACGGTTTCAATCTTAATTATTTGTATTTTCAGTGTTTTTCTAACGATACGATCAGTAGTTTATGTTAAATGTGAATTACAAAAATAGCAATGAACGATAATGAGAGGCGTAGTATTTTCTTTTGATAAGAAGTCGTCTCAATTCCTTTTATCAAGTCCCCAACCAAGTTTGTTTCTCATGGTATCAGGAAAATGAACGCCTTCAATCCTGATTAATTTTCCATAGAAGTGAGCTTTCCTGACAATTATTTCAATATCATTTTCGATGGCCTCTGATCTGGAGTCCAGCGAGATAAGATATTTTCTTTCTCTGGTTGCAATCTGAAACTTCAGGACGGATTCATCGCTTATAATAAGTGGCCTGACATTCAAATTGTGTGGACTTACAGGTGTTATAACGAAGTCCTTCGCATCAGGCATCATCAATGGCCCGCCACAGCTTAGCGAATATCCTGTTGAACCTGTTGGAGTTGATACCATAAGCCCGTCGGCCCAGTAGGTATTCAGATATTCATCATTAATGTGGCATTTGATCATAATCATTGATGAGGTGTCTTTTCTAAGAATGGCGCATTCATTGAGTGCATAGCATTTTCCATCAAATAAATTCAGGTTAGAGTCAATGGATATAAGTGACCTTTTCTCTATTTGATACTTCCCTTCAAACAACAGAGAGAGTGATTCTTTGATGTATTCTTTCGAGATGGATGCAAGGAATCCTAATCGACCCATGTTTATCCCTAGTATTGGCACTTCTGACTCCCCAACGATCAGCAGAGATTCCAAAAAAGTGCCATCACCGCCAAGAGAAAAGACAGCCTCATAATCGTCCGGAATCTCTTCAAGGGGTATCCCCTCTGCTAAATGAGGGTTTCGCCTTTTAAAAAGTGAAGTATATGAAACGGATACGCCTTCTTTCGTTATTCTGTCCTTTATCAGGGTGACATACTTCTCCCATTCTTTTTTGATGGCCAAACCATGAATAACAATCTTTCTCACGGATTCAAATACTTCATCAATAAACCGTATCTGTCTCTCTCGTTGTGCGAGTTATCTTCAGCATTGAAGGAGGAGGTCACCAAATATCCACTTTTTGATAAGCCTGTAACGATTTGATTTACCGATTGATGATTGATGCGAAGTACCACCTCAATTAAAGAAGGATCGTCTTTGTCCGGTCTAATATTGGTTCCAAGAATAATTGACTCATTCATCTCCACAATTCTTGAAATTTCTGATAATGAGTATTCATTTAAAGAGATTTTGAGCGTAATTATTGCCCCGTCGGAGTTCACAATTGCGGTGTGTGTAAATTCCCTTACAACATCTGACTCAAGGACTACTCCTTTGAAATTCTCATCAAAATCCAAAACAGCGACCATCTCCATATCATGGTTATTTTTAACCTTCAGAATGTCATAGTAATGGCTGCCGACCACCACAAAGCAACTTTCTCCTGTAAGCGGATATTCACCGACGGCTGCGTTCATGATCCCGGAGTCATAAAGCAATTCTTCTGAAATAAATCCAAGTAATTTCTGTTTATCAATGACAGGAAGCTGCTTTACGCTGAACTCATCCATCCACTGTTTGGCACGAGTAATGTCATCCTCCTTTTTGAGAGGTGGGACCATGTAATTGATTAGCTGCTCTGCTACCATCTTTCAAAGTACTAAATTAGGTGATGAAGCTGTCCTCTGTTTTGGGAATGTTGTCCATTGAATCAATCAGGTCATTGATCACAGGGATTAAATACCCAAATGCCTCAAATACTGCTGGTCCTATAACGACAATATGTGGGAAAATAGTGCTATCGGTCGCATAAGAATTCTCAAAATCTATCCCTACAGAAGTGCAGACCCAAATAATCATACTAACAATCAGTGAGGTTTTGAAGATTCCGGCTAAGGCCCCTGCAATGTTATCTATGGTTCCTAAGGGGGTAATATCTACTACCTTTTTGACCATCTTGGCTCCGGACTTAATTAAGAACGAGAGAAGTATGAACAAACCGATAAAGACCAAAACAGTGATAACATCAAAATAGCTGCTTTCTCCGGAAAGTCTCATTGAGACCGGTATTGTCAGTTCCAGTGCGAGAAAGAGGCCGATAAAAAAGGCCAACAATGAGAAAAGTTCTACGATGAAGCCATTTGAGTAGCCTTTTCTTGCACTCAACCCTAAGGCGATGATCAGTATAATATCAAGAGTACTCAACTAGCTTAATAGCTTTTTCACGATTGTAGAAATCAACTTCCCGTTGGCTTTTCCAGCCATTCTTTTTGCAGAAATGCCTATCACTTTACCCATATCCTGCGGCTTGGTGGCAGCGATTTCTTCAATTACGACTTTTACCTCTGCCTCAATTTCCTCTTCCGAAAGCTGTTTTGGTAAAAAATGCTCAATCACCTCTAGCTCCGATTTTTCAATTGACACCAAGTCATCTCTTCCCTGAGCTTCAAACACAGCAATGGAATCTTTCCTTTGCTTAGCAGCTTTCGTCAGAAGTCTCAACTCCACCTCTTTGCTAAGCTTCCTACCTCCACCTTTTTCCGTTTCAGCTAGCAGAATTTGAGATTTGATGGCTCTTAATGCTCTCAGACGGTCTTTGTCTTTATTGAGCATGGCTTGTTTTATTTCTGATTCGATCGTTGACTTTAAACTCATCTCCATTTTCGTTTTTATGTAAACAACTTTGCAAAGAAAAGCATTCTTTAGCTATGACCCGATTAAGTGTTAATATCAACAAGTTTGCCACACTCCGAAATGCAAGAGGAGGTGACAATCCAAATTTGGTGCAAACAGCAAAGGACTGTGAGCGATTTGGGGCGCAGGGGATTACTGTTCATCCGAGGCCGGACGAGCGTCATATTACGACGAAGGACGTATATGATTTAAAAGAAATGGTCACCACTGAATTTAATATTGAAGGATATCCTGACGGTCGATTCATGAAAATCGTTGAGGAGGTAAAACCGGATCAGGTTACTTTAGTCCCTGACCCACCTAGCGCACTCACTTCTAATGCCGGCTGGGACACGATTAAAAACGAACACATGCTCAGAGAGGTTGTCTCGCAGATAAAATCTTATGGTGTTCGTACCTCTATTTTCATTGAGCCGATAAATGACATGATGGATGGGGCCAAAAAGTGTGAAACAGACCGGATAGAACTCTACACAGAGAGGTATGCCTCGGCGTATAAAAATGACCCGTTAAATGCAGTTGAGAGTTATAAAATTGCTTCCGGTCATGCGAAGAAAATCGGCCTTGAACTCAACGCCGGGCATGATCTCGATTTAACCAATTTGAAATTTTTGACGCAGCAGATACCTTACCTCAAAGAGGTTTCCATAGGTCATGCTTTGGTTTGTGATGCACTCTATTTTGGATTGGAAAATACAATCCAAATGTACCTGAGAGAGCTGAATAACATTTAATTATCGCCAACCTCTTTAGTAAAAAAGTTATTTTTGAGTAATGGATTATGATGTAGTATCTCTTCTCATAGGCATTGCGATTGGGGGTGTGGTTGGTTGGTTGATTACCAAACTAAGGAGCAATTCAAAGCAGTATGGTAATGATAACCGTGAACTTCAGACATTAAATAATCAACTGGATCAGGAGCGAGGGAAGGTAATTCACTTAAATAATCAAAATGCTACTTTAGAAGCCAATTACAAAAATCTAAAGGAAAGGTTAGAGGAGCAAAAAGGTGAGCTAAGTCAATTACAACAAAAGTTCACTTCCGAATTTGAGAATCTGGCGAACAAAATTTTTGAGGAGAAGAGCAAGAAATTCACTGAGCAAAACCGATCAAACCTCTTTGACCTGTTAAATCCTTTGAAAGAAAATATTGAGAAGTTTGAGCAGAAGATAGAAAGAAATAACAAAAACTCCCTACAGTGGAATACTGAATTAAAAACAGAACTCCACCATCTCAAAAACCTTAACCAGCAAATTACCAAAGAGGCGGAGAGTTTGACGAAGGCTTTGAAGGGTGACTCCAAAGCACAGGGAAACTGGGGAGAGGTACAGGTGGAAATGATCTTACAGAAAGTAGGATTGGAAAAGGACGTACACTATCAAAAAGAACAAAATTTCAAAACCCACGAGGGCACGAATCAACGACTAGACTACATTATTAAATTGCCCGATGAGAAGTACCTGATACTCGACTCTAAGGTTTCACTCACTGCCTATGCAAATTACTTTGAGAGCACGAATGAGCAAGATAAAGCAACTTTCCTGAAACAGCATTTAGCCAGTATTCAGGACCACATTAAGCGGTTGGGAAGCAAAAACTATCAAAACCTTGACACTATAAGGCAGCCTGATTTTATTCTGATGTTCATGGCCAATGAACCGGCACTTGTCATGGCACTCAAAGAAGATTTACAGCTCTTTGAAAAAGCGTTAGACAAAAACATTGTGCTTGTCTCCTCAAGTACGCTGCTCGCAACCTTACGAACTGTGTCTTACATTTGGAAGCAAGATCGTCAAAATAAAAATGCGTTGGAAATAGCACGGCAAGCAGGGTCGTTGTATGATAAGTTTACGGGCTTTACCGAGGACATGCTCAAAGTAGGAAGTAATTTAAGGCAAACAAAAGATAACTATGATGCAGCCATGAAAAAACTTACCGAAGGAAGGGGCAATCTGGTGGGTAGCACGGAGAAGCTTAGAAAGCTGGGAGCCAGGTCTTCCAAACAAATTGACAGCCGTTTGGTAGAGCGAGCAAGTGAAGGTTAATTTTGCCCGCCCAAATAAGAATAATTGTACAACATGGAGCTGACAGCAGACAATAAACTGAAGAAAATAGTCGTCGTTGGAGATAGAGTTTTGGTGAAGCCGACGAGAGACCCGCAAAAGACAGATAGCGGCATATATCTGCCCCCTGGCGTTCAGGAGAAGGAAAAAGTACAGAGCGGATACATTGTAAAAACAGGCCCCGGATATGCCATACCCAATGTGGCTGAGGAGGAAGACTGGAAACCGGAAGAAGATAAAGTGAAGTATGTCCCCCTTCAGGCTCAAGAGGGAGATTTAGCTATTTTCCTTCAGAAAGGAGCTTTTGAGGTCATATACAACAAAGAAAAATATTTCATCGTCCCGCAATCCTCTATCCTGATGCTGGAAAGAGAAGAGGATTTATTTGATTAGCTTCTTTTCGTTGAAAAGGCTTTCTTACCAAAGACAAAAGCCAACAGGCCAAAAATCAGGGAAAGGATGATTTTGCTTGCCAGAAACCCTAAGCCAAAATCATTAAGGGCTGAAAAATAGTAAACTGCTATTTGGATGCTCTGAATAAGCATCAGGATAGATACGGTCAAACACACACCAAATAGCAGTCTTATCCACATCGTTTTACTTTGTAACAGTAGTGGTGGTAGGTGTGTAAAGCCCAAAAGTCAGTCCACCGACCAGTCCATTCACGAAAGAGATTTCTGTTTTCACATCATAATCTTTGGCATCACCTGCTAATTCAGCAGGATTTGAAATACTCACAGGAGCGAGTCCGCCAATGAGATAATGATTCCACTCTTTCACCTCTTTTGTCCCCTGCGATCCCTCACCAACCACTGTGGTGTAAGTGTAGCAAGATGATAAACTGAACAATATCACTAAAGCAATTAATGGAAATAGTTTGTTGAAATTAAGAACTTTCATGTAATTTATCACTTTTAATTAAACATCTGGCAAATATACGTCGCTGAGGAGAACTATGCAAGCCTCTCCATATTAAGTTTTTATTAAAAATTTAGAAGTACAAAAAAAATCCTACCCTTGTACCGAACGCGTTGGCTGAATCCTCATACAGGTCGCCACCCCCGATCCAGTAGTTGAGAGAAGGCTCCAAAGCTACTGTTTCACCGAAGATGAAGACCGGATAACCGGCTTCCAGTTTGAGTTGAGTCCCCGAAGCACTCTCATCAAATAAATCAACATTAAATTTAACAGATTCAAAATCATAGCCGACCCCTGCATAGAATCCGCCGTAGTAGTATCTCACCCAAGGACCAATTCCATATATTCTACTACCGAAAACATCATTATCATCAATGTAAATCAAGTTAAGACCGGCAGCAAAATTGTCTGCTAAAAAGTACCCGCCTCTTATATTCAAATTGAAAATACCATCTGCACCAGTGGAAGTATCAGATAGATTGGCAGACCCTCCAACGACCCACCTACCTTTATCGGTTTGTGCGCTTGCAACACCGAAAGCTGCGACTAAAACAATCGTTGAGATTAAACTTCTCATAATTTTTATTTTGATTCGTTAAACATTGTGTAAATGTATCGTTCCTGATGAAGATCACAAGCCTATTCCTGTTAAAATTCACTGCCAGCGGGCACATAATGAAGGTGTTCTGGCATAGTGGGTTATTATTGATTTTTCAGGAACCGTGCAGCATCCTTCGCAAAGTAGGTCAATATAATATCGGCTCCCGATCGCTTGATAGCAAGTAGGGATTCCATCATGGCCTCTTCAGCGTTTAGCCAGCCTCTCTCTGCTGCCGCTTTGATCATGGAGTACTCACCCGAAACATTGTAAGCCGCTATCGGGATATGGAATGCGTTTTTTAATCGCTGAATAATGTCCAGGTAAGCGAGTGCCGGTTTCACCATCAGTACGTCTGCACCTTCATTGAAGTCAAGTTCGGCTTCAAGGACTGCCTCGTCTGAATTAGCGGGATTCATCTGGTAGGTTTTCTTATCGCCAAACTTTGGTGCTGAATCAAGGGCATCCCGAAAAGGACCATAGAATGCGCTGGCATACTTTGCCGTGTAGGAGATGATTCCCGTTTCAGAAAAGCCATTCTTATCCAGGATATTTCGGATGTGGCTCACTCTAAAGTCCATCATGTCAGAAGGGCCAATCATATCTACTCCCGTCGCTGCCTGTGCTAAAGCCATCTTCCCCAAGATTTCCAGTGTCTCATCGTTGAGAATTCTTCCGCCTTCCACAACCCCATCATGACCATCGGAACTGTACGGATCCATTGCCGCATCGGTGATGATCAGTGCTTTCGAGAATTTATCTTTAATCCGTCTCAAAGACATCAAATAAAAGAACTCCGGATCATGACTTTTGGAGGCGTATTTATCTTTGTAAGACGCTTCAACCACCGGGAAAATGACAAAGCCTTTGATGCCGAGTTTTAAACATGCTTCTATTTCCTCACACATCAAATCTTCTGAAAGGCGGAATACGCCGGGCATTGACGCAATCCCGGATTTTCTGTTTGTTCCCTCTAGCAAGAAAAGAGGAGAGATGAAGTCATTGGGAGTGAGTGTCGTTTCCTGAACTAAGTCCCGAATAGCCGATGAGGCCCTGTTTCTTCTTGATCGTCGCATTACTAGCAAAGATATTCTCTTTCCATCCGTATTACCTCTGTAACTTATCGCTCATTTGAACTCAGGCTGAATCCGTCTTTAAAGAAGTTGATAGGTTTAATTCTTTCTTCCCTTTGCACATTATTTAGCATTAACCTATTTTCAGGAAATGACCATAAAGGAAGTGCTAACTACATTAAATAACCTGAAATAATAGGAAAGATATACACGGTAACGCAAGCGAAATTTTTACCTTCGCAACGTATCCAACGTATGACTTTAATGCGCCCGATCAAAATTTTAAAAAACCGATCCGACGTTGGAGCCGGAACAAGAGGCTCTGACATGGGCATTGATGCCATTGAGATTGCCGCCATCAATCAAAACAATGATTACTTCAATCGGTATCCATTTTTGGATATCCAAACACACAATGAAGCCATTTACAATAAAGTAAAGACCTCTTTTGCCAAACGTATCCACTTTGTAAGGATTCAGTGCGAACGGGTGGCGGAGGCATTAGAGAAGACACTTAGCGAAAAGTATTTCCCTATTGTGCTTTCAGGGGATCATAGCTCAGCTTTAGGCACCATTAGCGGCATCAAAGCATATTTGAAGAGCAAAAGGCTGGGTGTCGTTTGGATTGATGCACATGCTGACATACATTCACCATACACCACTCCGTCCGGGAATGTGCACGGAATGCCGCTTGCGGCAGCACTAGGTGAAGACAACATAAAAAATCAAGTTAATGAAGTAGCTGATTCTACAAAATGCGAATGGGAGCGAATGAAAAATATCGGAGTTCACGAACCAAAGTTTTTGGCCGAAGATCTCATTTATTTTGGACTGAGAGACACAGAAGCACCGGAAGATGAAGTCAGAAGACATCTTCGCCTTAGAGAGTATAGAGTCCATGA
>JAPPDO010000135.1 GCA_028821635.1 Ekhidna sp. | reverse complement strand
GGATATCCTCAGCCGGATAGACTGGGAAGACATCAGTATTGATGAAATCAAAACCCTTTCACTTCAGAACAAACAAAGCAAAGAGCAGGAGATTGTGTTAGCACTGAGCAATGAACCAGAAGAACTTCTCAAAGAAAGACAACGAGAGGAGCGAGCAGGTACTTTAGGAATTGACAAAGTCTTCCTGGCAAGGCAACTGGCGGGGATTGTTCCAAATCCCTGGCATTGTTACCAAATCGGGGCAAATGCAATCAATCTACTGGAAGAGCAATGCGACGGAGCGGCCATTGCAAACAATTTTGTCTTCATTATTGAAGAACTGAAAAAAATTTTGGAGAAAGAGCGTAACCGGTTATCGGAAGAGGTTTTCAGGAAAATGGTTGCTGATAAAAAATTGTGCTTTCTCCTCCTTACCAACGAAGGTGGTCTTCCGTTGCCGCCAAGAATAACAGTAAAGAGCAGCAAACAGTTGGTGCGTAACGACAACACGCCCATTCAGCGCAGTTTGTTTGACGATGTTCCCGAAGAGGACCTCAATGAACTTGAAAAGTCGGTTGCTATTTACCTTGACGAACAGGAAAAACTATTGTGGTGGTATCGCAATATCAGCCGGCAGAATTATCACATTCAAGGTTGGAGGCAGAACAAAATTTATCCTGACTTTGTAGCTGCTAACAAGAAGAATGATCAAGATGATTGCGGAACAGTATATGTGTTGGAAACAAAAGGAATTCACCTCAAGAATGAGGATACCCAATATAAAAAAGACATCTTCGCCCTTTGCAATGAGCTGGGGACAAAGAAAGCCTGGAAAGAACTCTTTGACGAATTTCCTGATCGTGACTTTAAGTTTCAGGTCGTGTTTGAGGACGAGTGGCAGAATAAGCTTAACAAGCTATTTGAGTCGTGAATAACATAAGACAATTTGGAAAATGTGAGAATTAAACTAACCCATGCCCATCCCCCACTTCAAAGGAAAGACGTTTAAAAAATTCACTTAATTAGTGAATAAAAAATATTTGTTTTTATCTTTGCTATGTGGAAAGATGTAACCATCTATGGACATACGATTCGAAGAGGAGTATTTACAAGAACTTTATGAAGATGGTAAGGCTAAAAGTAAAAAACATCGCTTTCAAAAAGTTATTATCAGAAAATATAAAAATACAATTGATAAATTGAAAGCTGCTGAAAAAATTGAAGACTTATTTAAACTTAAAAGTTTGAATTATAAAAAATTAAAAGGAGATAAAAAAGGAATTGAATCAGTCAGAGTTGACCAAAAGTACAGAATTGAATTTACTTCATCTGTTGAAAGTGAAGGGCCTAACTGTATCACAATTTGTTCAATTATTGAATTAAGTAATCACTACAAATAAGAAGCAAAATGAAAACGCAGAGCAATCCGGCGTGGATACGTCCGACGGGGTACCGCATAATACCTTATGAGGCAACACACCCGGGCATTTTAATCAAAGATGAATTAGATGCTCGTGAAGATATCAATCAAAAGGATTTGGCTAAAGAACTTGGAGTAAAAGCATCATTTTTAAATGAAATAATTAAAGGCAAAAGACCTCTTACCGCTGATTTCGCAGTAATTCTGGAAAAGATATTGGACATTCCCGCTGACTATTGGATGAGGTTTCAAACACAATACGAAATTGATCTGGCAAGAATCAAAGAAAAGAATATTGAAAAAGTAAAAAATATTGAAATATGGGATGTGATTAAAAAATATGTACCTGTCAGGTTTTTCAAAAAACACAACTATTTAACCGATTCACTTAAAGATGATATAGCAAGAATAATGTCCATTTATAAAGTGTCGTCAATAGATGGTTTAATTAACTCTGTAGCTGAAGCTGAAAATAAATTTGCTTTTTATCGTATATCAGAGAAACTTCAGATAGATAATAAAAATATGCTTGCCTGGAGTTCTTTAGCATCTTTTGAAGCACGTCATCAGGAAGTAAATACGTTTTATTTAGAAAATACAGACCAATTATGTCTACAGCTCAATGACGTATTTTACGAAAATAACAACACCGTTAACGAAACAAAACGCATTCTTAATCAATTCGGAGTCAAGTTCATAACGATTTCAAAATTTGAAAAGACACCCGTTGACGGATACGCTTTTTGGTCTGACCAAAATCCGGCAATCGCACTGACGTTAAGGCATAATCGCATAGATAACTTTGCTTTTACGATTATGCACGAAATAGGGCATATAACGGAACATCTATCAAAAGATAAAGAGGCTGACTTTATTGATTTATACGAAGACAAAAAAGAAAGTGCAATTGAAAAAGAAGCTGACAGTTTCGCTCGACGTAAATTAATTCCATCGAAAATATGGAAGGAAATCACTGAAGATCACTTACCATTAAATGAAGATAAGATAGATAAGATAATTGATTTGGGCAACCGTTCCAATATCAATCCTGCAATTTTACTTGGACGAGTTTGTCATGAAAGGAATTTTTATGCGGTTAAAACCAAAATAGACAAAACATTAAAATAAAAGCAGGCAGCGACGTGCATCATGTACGTTAGAGAAGAGGTATAGCAAACACTATTCAAATAGAAACCATACCCCCCCCCCCCGCCCGCCTCAAAGGAAAGACAGTAAGTAAACATTCCTTTTAGCAGGAGAAGTAGTATGACTCCTGCGTATTTCAATAAGATTTTGACGATCTTCAGAGTTGTTCTAATGTCTCTTCAAGAGTTGTTATTGGCAGCCTGCATGTCTTGTCATAGCAAACATATATTGTAGTTTCACGATTTATCATGGATTTATCAATACAAGGTTAAAATACGACGATCTCCACTCAATTAAAAGTCAGGATAAATTTTTGTTTACGGATGTTCTGAAATTATCGGGAGCCAAATACTCTGTAATTTTTTGAGCCAAGTGGTTATCCAAATCAGCTTTATTGAGATAAAACTCTTGGCTTTCTTGCATAAATTCCTGGAGTTTCTGATTGTTTTTCCAAAGAAGCACTCTTCCATTCAAAACACTGGCTCCATACACTAAACTATGCCCTAGAAAAAGGTCTCTTTCTAAAGGCTGCACTTGGAGAGAAAATTGTGAATAGGAATGATTCTCTCCACTGAACTCCGAAATTAAACTATTCTCCATGCTATTTATTCTCCCAACTCCGCTGAGACTCGTGTTATTGATCTTGAGTTTGATTTCAGCTAAGTCGTTTAAAACTTCAAAGGACACAGGGATTAAATAGTTGTTTCTGTCAAGATAAAAACCCAGATACTTACCAATTAGGAAATGAACGATACTGATTCTATTTAGTGAATTGGATAAATCCGTATCCTTGTGAGGAAGCACACTAGCAACCTCCATTCGCTGAGAATAGAGATAATGGTGAAAAATGGGGTTAATTTCTTTACTGAGTGCTTTTTTCTCCTGTTCTTCTGCGTCCTTTGCATATTCAAAAATTAATTTACCAATCACCGGGCTATTACTTCGTGAAAAACCGCAGTATGCCCCTAATAAAATAGGTTTAATCTGCATGTTGTTGCCATAGAATATGTTAACAAAACATTCTTTATTAAGACTGGAATTTTCTTTGTTGAAGTAAAACGATAAAGCACTTTCACCAATAGGGACACATTTTCCAAAATAAGTGTAGTATGATGGTTGGTAGTCATTTTCCCAGTACAAGATTTCCCATGTTGCGGTTTTCAGGTTATGGATAGTAAACTTAGATTTTACATAATACCTGCGGTCTTCCACATAATAGCCAACATAATAAACGGTATTGCTTTCGTCATGCTTTTGATTAACATCGCTTCTTTCTTTTTCACGTATCTCTCTATTCACAAATGGGGATTCTTCCAGATAGTGTGTATAGCTTTCATATCCGGCAGTAAGAATCAGGAGTGAGAGATAGTCTCTTCTTAGTTTTACCGTCTGACTATTGCCTCTTTCTACTTCTTTTACCTTATTATAAAGGTATTTACCGTTGATTTGCTGTCCTGTAATTTCAGCTATGAAGCTCTTCAGGCTAGGCTTATCCTCACTATACTGACCAAAACCATACAGTTGAAATACCGTTAGCGTCTTTGTTTCTAAAGAATAAAGTTTTGAAAAGGCAAGTAATAACTCCTGATGAAGGCTCAACAGTAAGTCGATTGAGATTTGTAATCCTCTAATATTCATTAACTTTTTTTGAGTCCAAGGTAGGATTATTCCATTTAATTTCCAGGTATTTTAAAATAATTTTTAAGTAACAGGAACAATGGAATGAATCCTTCAGATGTCTCTAAGTTTGAACACAAATTGAAAAATAATTTATTATGAAGCGTTTTTATATCTTGATATTTTGTTTTATTCCCTTCCTGTCTTTGGGGCAAACCAAAGTGATAGCAGGAAAGATTTTAGATGATGAAGGCAATTCGCTCGTCGGTGCTACTGTTATTGAAAAAGGGAACTCCGGTAATGGTGTTATCACAGATTATAATGGTGAATTTATACTCACAATCACTGAAGCGTCAAATGAAATAGAAATTTCTTACGTAGGGTTTGAAAGCCAAACCGTCGTCATTACGGGAGATTATACTACAGTTTCACTCAAAACAGATGCAAACCGACTACAGACGGTTGAGGTAGAGGGGTTCTCTCCGGTGTCAAGCAGGGCACGTATCAGGGTCCAATCCATTCAACGACTCCCTGAAACGACTGTTGCCATGACGGGAGAATCTTTGGAAATAAATGGTATTGACAATATTCAAACCTTCACATCACAAATTTCCAATGTAACGTTCAATCAGGCACAACAGCCCGGTGTCAATTTCCTGACGGTAAGAGGGATCTCCCAAATTAGAAATGCGGAGTCCCCTGTTGCTATCGTGATTGATGGGATGACATTACCCGATGCCAGCGCAATGAATCTGTCACTGTATGACATTGACCTGTTGGAATTTGTGAAAGGCCCTCAAGGCACACTTTACGGAAAGAATGCTATTGCCGGTGCTATTAACATTATCACAAAAGACCCTACAAACTTCAATACCACCAAGATAATGGGCAGAACCGGAAACGGAGGGCTTATCGGAGGTGGCTTATTGTCCTCCGGAGCCATTGTGAATGATGAATTTTATTATAGCATTGCCGGGAATTTTGAAACTTTTGATGGCTTAATCAATAATACTTTTCTTAATGAAAAGGTAGATTTTTATGATGAGTGGAATGGCAGAGGCAAACTTAAATATCGCTTTAATCCTCGCTGGTCGGCTACTTACGTCCAGGACAACTTCAACGTAAAGGCAGGGGGGAATTATTACGTAACAAAAATGGATATTTTTGACTCTTCCATTCCGGTGCTTGCCGATGATAACCTTTCAAATGAACCTTTTGGCGATGTACAAGGTGACTCCGAACTTTCTAACTCTTTAAGCAGCCTTAAAATAGAAGGAAACCTATCTAAATTCAGATTTCAATCCGTCACTTCCTTCAATGCGACCAGAAGATACTATATCGGAGAAAATGACTATTCTCAATATGCTTTCAGTAAGGTAGCTCAAACTTCAAATTCAGACACATTCAGCCAAGAGTTTCGCTTAACTTCAAACAATAGTGAAGATCAGAAAATCGGTTATACCTTCGGTACTTTATTTCAGAACAGTAAGCGTTATTTAAACACATCAACATTTTTAAACAGTACATACTATGATGGTGGATTTATTGATGCTTCTGCGGAGAATGCTAACTACAGTGATGTTCCTTTAGTCGGAAATAATGACGATAATACAATCAGAACATTTGCCGCATTTGCATTTTTTGATTTCTATCTTACCGATAAGCTGACTGTCTCCGCAGGAATTAGGGTTGATAATGATAAACTCACCAATGACTCCCGTATCACAAATACATCCATTGAGAATGACATTACAGTTGCACAGCCTAAGTTTTCAATTGCTTATGCTGCTACGGACAATGTTTTGGCCTATGGTAACTATGGTCGAGGATACCGAGCCGGTGGATTTAATTCTGAGACAACCGTAAAATTTGACAAAACCTACGAAGCAGAATTTACCGATAACTTTGAAATAGGGCTTAAAACAAGTTTCCTAAATGACCGAATCATCTTTAACAACGCAGCTTATTATATTTCATTTGAAAATCAACAGCAGTACACTTTTATTCCTTTAACACCTTCGTTGTTAGGAATTTATAATTTGAAAGAGTCCACTATCTCAGGATTTGAGTCAGAATTAAAATTCAGAGCTACCAAAAGTCTTGACTTTTTTGCAAGCGTTGGATTTAATAATGGTGAAATCCAAGAAGGGACTTATAACTTATTGACTAATGCCGCAGCCTTTGATTACAATACACACGATGATGTAAATGTAAGCGGTAACACCTCTCCATTTACTGTAAAGAGTACATTCCAAATTGGAGCAAACGCTTATATCAATTTTAGTGAGACCTCAGGGGCGACGATTCATGTAAATGCCGATACCAGAGGTACACTTTATTGGGATCCTTTGGAAGAGTATCAACAGAAGCCATATACATTGGTTAATGCACGGACGGAGTTTACCTTCAGCAAAATGGGTGTTACGATATGGGCAAACAACATTTTTGATACAGCATTTAATCAAGAGTTTTTTCCAACGGCAGAGTTTGGATTTAATAACTTAAGATTTCCAAATACCCCCACCACTGTTGGTTTAGGTCTTTCATACACTTTTTAGGACGGAACCTTAACTAAGTAGTGAACAATTGAAAAGGAATTCAAACAACCAGAATATGCGGGTTGCTACAGATATTGGCGGAACCTTTACCGATCTTGTCTTTTTTGAATATGGCAAAAACAATGAAGAGATAACCAAAATAAAGGTGTCTAAGTCCGACACCATACCCGGAGAATTTGAAAAGGGAATAATAAATGCCATTAAGAAAATTGATCTTGACCTTCGGGACATTGACTTTTTTGCGCATGGCACTACTCTAGTCATTAATGCAATTACAGAGAGAAAGGGATCAAAAACGGGGTTAATTACGACCGCTGGGTTTAGAGATGTCTTAGAAATTGCACGTGGAACCAGACCGGATTTATACAACTTCAATTTCAAAAAAGAGGAGCCATTTGTAGAACGCTATCTAAGGCAAGAGATAAATGAGCGTATAAACTATTTAGGTGAGATCGTTACGCCTCTGAATGAAACGGAAGTTGAGCCACATCTGGAGAATTTTTGGGAAGAAGGCGTGCAAGCTATCGCTATTTGCTTTCTGCACGGATATAAAAATCCAAAGCATGAAAAAAAGCTTGCCTCTTACATCAGGGAGAAATATCCACAATTTGAAGTGATTGCCTCTCACGAGGTAACAAGAGAATGGAGAGAATATGAGCGCACCAGTTCAACTGTTCTCTCAGCATACGTTAAACCCATTGCCACAGAATATCTTGATAACCTAAGCAGTAATCTCAAAAAGTTAAATTATGAGAAAAGCCTTTACATTATGCAGTCCAATGGAGGGATCACAACAGTAGAGGATGTCAAAGCGAACCCAATAACTCTAGTTGAATCCGGACCGGCTAGCGGTATGCTTGGAGGAGTAGTGTTGGGTAAAGCCATTTCTAAGAAAAACTTATTGGTACTGGACATTGGGGGAACGACTGCAAAATGCTCATTGATTGAAAATGGGACTCCGGAAATTGTAACTACTTATAACATAGAAAAGACTAAAACACAAGCCGGTTTTCCAATCCTGACTCCCGTTATTGACATTGTTGAAATTGGCAATGGAGGTGGAAGTATTGCCTGGTTAGATGACGGAGGTAAAATGCACGTGGGACCTGAAAGTGCGGCGGCAAATCCCGGGCCTGCCAGTTACGGTAAAGGCGGAACCTATTTTACCACCACGGATGCGAATGTTATCTGTAATCGGATACACAAAGACTATTTCCTAGGGGGCAAGTTGCAACCTGATAAAAATAGTTTAAAAGCAGCAATAACTCCACTTTGTGATGCACTTGATATGTCTGAAGACGAGGTGGCCAAGGGGGTGATACGAGTAGCCAAGGCAAACATGGTCAATGCACTGAAAAGTGTATCCGTAAATAAGGGCCATGACCCGAGAGATTTTTCTTTAGTTGTTATTGGCGGTGGCGGTCCATTACATGGTGCCTCTTTGGCAGAGGAATTACAGATGCCGGAGGTTATTGTCCCTCTTCATGCAGGGGTATTTTCAGCATTTGGTATGTTAATGTCAGACTTACGAAGGGACTACATCCGGACAGACGTATTACTGATGAGTACGGAAAATTTCCCTTTAATCACTCAAATCTTTAAACAAATGGAGAGAGAGGCAATCATTGCGTATGAACGGGATGACTACCAAAAAGAAGCAATCACATTTGAATACCATCTTGACTTACGATATGAGAGCCAGGAACACTCGGTAAAACTTCAGTTGGCTGATTTAGACAATTTAGAGACAAATGCAATTGAAGATGATTTTCACCAATTACATGAAAAGAGGTATGCTTTCAGCATGAAAGGAACCAAAATTGAAATTGTGAATTACCATTTGGTCGCTGAAGTAACTGTCAATAAACCAGTTATCGCAAAAGTGGATAAGTCCTCATACACAACTGATGAGGCATGTATCGCCATAGAACAGGTCGATTTTGACGAAGAGGGAATCCATGAGGCCAAATTCTACCATCGTGATAAACTAGGCCCGGGGATGCAGATAGTGGGGCCGGCCATTATCGTGGAAGATGCTACCTCCACAGTTGTTCCACCATCTTATCAAGTTGCAATTGACGATTATGCTAACATTATCATTACCCGAAAACAGTGAATTATGTCTTTAAATAAATTCACATCCGACATCATTCAAGATTCACTGATTTCAATTGGTGAGGCAATGTTTGAGACCGTCCAAAGAACGAGTATGAGCCCAATTATTTACGAAGCATTGGATTATGCCGTGGGCATTACTGATGGAGAAGGTCGCTTACTAGCCCAAGGAAATGGCGTAATCACCTTTTTGGCGGCAATGAGTTTGGTTGTAGAAGAAACACTAGATCGATTTGGAAAAGACAGTCCACTTAAAGAGGGCGATGTAGTTATGGCGAATACTCCTTATGTGGGTGGTGGAACTCATTTGTCAGATGTTGCCATCATCACTCCTGTTTTTTACAAAGGAGAACGTGTTGCTTTTACGGTGAACAAAGCCCATTGGACAGATATTGGAGGTATAAATCCCGGCTCTGTTTCCACAGTATCTACAGAGATATACCAGGAGGGCATTCATTTTCCTTTTGTCAAAATAAAAGAAGAGGGCCGTTTAAATGATGCTTTAGTAAGTATGCTGGAAGGAAACGTTCGATTACCCAAGAGTACGTTAGGTGATCTTTTTTCCGGCATAGCTGCCAATGATGTTGGGGCTGAGCGCATCATTAAATTGATTGAAAAATACGGGTTAGATGCCTACCGTCAAGCTGCCAGAGAATTTATCGAATATGGCGAACGTATCAGCCTCAAAGAACTCAAGAAGATACCCAATGGTACGTATGAAAACTCGGGATGGATCGAAAACGATGGGTTTGGCAATGGACCCTTCCCATTGAAATTGAAGATTTTTATTTCAGATGACCAAATGGTTTGTGACTTCACAGGGTCTCACGAACAACTCAAAGGACCGCTTAATTTATCTCGTACAGGCTTGGAGACGGCAGTTCGGGCAGCGTTTAAAGCAATTACTACTCCAACACTTCCGGCAAACAACGGATCATTTAAGCATGTCAAATTGGTTTGTCCTGAGAATACGATAGTAAGTGCAAAATCTCCGGCACCTATATCTGTGTATTATGAAGTTTTTCTGGCTGCCATAGATCTTTTGCTCAAAACATTGGGTCCCATAGTACCGGAGAAGTTACCTGCCGGACATTTTAGATCTGTTTGTGTAACATACATATCCGGTATTCACCCTGTGACTAATAACTTTTACGTGCAGGCAGAAGCTTTATCCGGCGGATGGGGTGCATGCGCATATCACGATGGCAATCGTGGTCAATTTTCATACGCTCATGGAGAATCTTACAATATCCCTGCTGAAACACGTGAAAGAAAGTATGGAGTTTTAGTTGAAGAGTATGCCTTCCACAATGAAGGGGGAGGATATGGAGAATATCAGGGAGGGAACGGGCAAAACCTTATCTTCAAGGTGCTTTCTGAAGAAGCATATCTTACGGGAGCCTTTCTTGGGTATTCTATTCCCACTTGGGGGTTAAAAGGTGGAAGCGAGGGAAGCTACAATTACTTTACCGTTATCCGAACGGACGGAGTGGAGGAGAAATATAATATCGTAACTAATGTAAAGTTGAAGAAAGGTGACAGAATAAAACTGGTGACAGCAACGGGAGGCGGTTATGGTAACCCCCAGGACCGTCCTGAAGAGAAGGTCAAAAGTGATCTTAAAAACGGGTACATCACGAAAGCTCAAGCCTTAAAATACTACAATGTGAAATAAATCTTATGCGTTTAGATATGGAAGTAAAAAAACTTGAATTTCCGCAAGAGGGGGATTATTACCTGAAAAATATTCTTGAAAAAAGAGAAAAAGGTGTAAACGTCCAATGTGGTTCGGTAAGACTCACTAAAGGCGAGGTATTGCCTTTCAAGACGCTTGATCTACATGAAGTGGCTTATTTGATTTCAGGGAAATTAGAAGTCTCTACCGAAGATGGACAGAAAAGTATAATGAATGAGGGTGACCTTATCTATCTGAATAAAGATGAAGTTCGGAGAACGGAAACATTAGAAAACAGCCTCATATTATTCTTTTTATTCACAGAAACATAAGATAATCGCCGAGATGTTTATGCCGTTTATAAGATGCCGATTAGTGTTTAAATGGATGATTTGCGCTCATACAAGCACTTGTATTTAACTATTTACAAAAAGGATTGACGACGTAAACATTTTAGCATGAAAAATACATCGCAAGTGTCAAAAAGTGAAAACGAAGCACAACCCATCCCGGAGAATCAGAGACAAGCCTGGTATGTACCGGCAATAATTTTTGGAGGGTTAGAGTTTTGTATTCCCGTGTTGATTGTTGGTGGAATTTTAATTGGAAATTTCAGTTTGAGCGAAACTGTTGGGATTCTCTTCATTGGACTCGTTCTCTTTCAATGGATTGGTAATGCTATTCAGGGTTACATAGGTGCAAAAACCGGTTTATCCTCCTCCGCATTAGCTGCATTGAGCTTTGGAAAGAAACAAGCTAAAATTATCGTTGGGATTGTTATTTTAATCTTGACGCTTGGCTGGTGGGCAATACAAACGACCGTCGCCACAGATGCGTTTGCGGCTTTGATTGGTATTGATAAAGAAAACAATTTGATCCCATATATCGTCAGCACCATGATAATCGGTTTTCTTTTCGCCATTCCGTCTATACTGGGCTATGCTTCCATTAAATGGGTAGATTTTATTGCCATCCCTGCGGGTATTATTCTTGTAATTGTTGCATTATATCTCTCCATCAGCAATCTGGGATGGGATAAAATAAGCGCATGGAATCCCGAAAGCAGTATGACTTTTATTGCAGGGGTAAATCTGGTAATCAGTATTAATGTTGCTCAATGGCTCATTACGCCTGATTATACTCGGTTTGCCAAACCCCATTGGAAAGACAATATATTAATCCCTCTCGGGATCATCGCCGTTGGTTTCCCTTTGTTTGTTGTGGGAGCTATCATGTCCATAGGGGTTGGTAATGCTGATATTGTACGAGTAATGCAAGAACGAGGATTCCCCGCTTGGGGATTTGTTGTTCTATGGATTGCTACCTGGACCAGCCAACTGGTAAGTAACTATACAGGTGGTTTAGTTCTTTGTACGATGACCGATAAGAATGACAGCACAAGCAGAAGAATATTCACACTAGCATTTGCCATTGTTGGAATTGTGCTAGCCCTGTTGGGGATAATGGATCAGTTCGTCAACTTTCTCTATCTCACAGCTTTAATAATCCCTGTTATCGCTGGTGTTATCATGAGCCATTTCTTCTGCATAGACTCTTCAATGAACAACGCTATTATATCTTGGAATTGGCTCGCAACGGTCAGTATTTTAGGCGGATTGCTGGTGGGCTACCTTACTCAGTACATCTTTCCTTTTGGCATTCCGGCAGTCCAATCTCTAATTGTTTCCGGTATGGTTTACCTCTTCCTGAGTAAGTTTTTTGTAAAGACCTGAATAGTCATCTAAATGAGGTCAGGAGTCGAAGAAATGAGGTTGGGAGTTGAAGAAATGAGGTCGGAGGTCATCCGTATACACTTTATATCTGAGCAGGTTGGATAAAGAAATCTTCTTCATTTATTTTAGTGTTTAGATTTTTCACTCAAAAAATTATTTGTAATGAACGAAAATCAGAATAAGTATTACCGCATGTTTGTGACCACACAAACGACGCTGGATGAGAACACGGATATCTGGAGCAGCAATGTAAAGTTTGCTGAAAACAAGACCGCTCTGGATAATGAAATAGCATTGGCTGAGGCTACTGCTGAGGCGGCCGGCGGCAGTTCTGCGGGCCGCACCCGAAACAAAGCGCAGGTGAGAGATGCACTGGAAAGGAAGCTGCTGGTCATCTCCGGCACGCTCTATGCCCATGCGTCCATCAACGATGATGAGGAGCTCAAAGCCAAACTAAAGACCAGCAGGTCGGCTATTGATAAACTACGGGAAACGGACTTGGCGACTTACGCTGAAGTGGTGCTGAAAGAGGCGCAGCAACAGGCCGAGACGCTTGCTCAAGACTACGGGATACCTGCCGCTGAACTTACCGACCTGGACACGACACTGGATGAGTATCGCCCGCTGATTGGCACTCCCAAGCAGCGACAGGCGGCCATTAATGCGGCAAAGAAGACGCTAGACACACACATTAAAAATGCCAATGACATCCTGACCGACGTGCTGGACAAACTCATGCTTCGCTATCAGGTGACGCATCCTGCATTTCATGCGGCCTACGAGCAGAGCCGCACCATCGTGGATTAGTGGCTTCTTCCAATAACGATTTAGCGGGGGAGATGCGAAGGTTAGCACATTTCTGACTTGTGACCTGCTCGTTTCCGATTATTCGGTAGATTAGTGTGTAGTGGGGGACTGGAATCACAATATCATACATGAAAAACAGCCATTTAAGTGATAATCAAAATGAAAGCAGGACAATCCATTTTTGAAACCATAAGACACTTCAATGAAATAGGACAGGAATACTGGAGTGCAAGGGAATTCTATACTGTTTTAGAATACCTAAAATGGGATAAGTTTCTCAGTGTAATTGACAAAGCAAAACAAACCTGTAAAAACTTCGGAGAAGGACGGGGAGACCATTTTCCCCTAGTGGGGAAGTTGATAAAATAATAAATAATGAAAGGAATACAAGCTACATCTAATGACACATATCGCAAATTAATGGGAAATGGACTGCGATATGAAATTCCAAAGTTTCAACGAGACTACAGTTGGGAGTCCGAACATTGGGATGATCTATGGCAAGATATTTTACTAATCATTCAAAATGAAGAAAATGAACATTACATGGGGTACCTTGTCTTACAAACCTCAGATAATAAATCTTTTACAATAATTGATGGACAGCAGCGATTGACCACGCTTAGTATTCTTATTCTAGTGGTAATTAAAGTGCTATCTGATTTTGTAGAAGAGGGCATTGAAAAAGCAAACAATCAATTAAGAATAGACTCGTATAGAAAAAATTACATAGGAACACTTGATACCGTTACGCTTATTTCTGATAATAAACTAAAACTAAACAGAAATAGCGATGAGTACTACAGAAATAATATAGTACTGCTAAAAAACCTCCCACTCAGAAATACGAATACTTCTGAAAAACACATGAGGGAATGTTTTCTTTGGTTCTACGACAGACTTTCTAAGAAATTTAAAATAGGTGAAGATATTGCTCAATTTGTAGAAAAAATTGTGGATAAACTGTTTTTACTGTCATTACCGTTACTGATCAGATGAATGCTTTTAAGGTTTTTGAAACATTAAATGCCAGAGGAATACAACTCTCATCTTCAGATTTATTGAAGAATTATCTTTTTTCAGTCGTAGACAATACAAAGCCTCCCCTTTCTGAAATTGAAGCAATTGAAGGCCTCTGGAGTAGAATAATAGGAAAATTAAGCAATGGAAAGTTTGAAGATTATTTAAGATGCTATTGGAACAGCAAAAATAAAACAGTACGAAAAAACCAACTTTTTAAAACTATCAAAAATAGTATTGCTGATAAGCATCAGGTTCTTTCTCTCATTAGGGATTTAGACGATACAGCCGATTTGTTTATGGCTATTCAAGATCCACAAAGTGAGTATTGGAGCGACTTCCCCGAAGTCAGGAAATATCTGAATGAATTAAACTAACCTATACCCCCCCCTCCACTTCAAAGGAAAGACAGTAAGTAAACATTCCTTTTAGCAGGAGAAGTAGTATGACTC
>JAPPDO010000048.1 GCA_028821635.1 Ekhidna sp. | reverse complement strand
ATCAAATTCAAAAATCCGTTCAGCAGCAGTTTGGAATAGAGCTGGAGAGAGAGGTAAATGTGTTTTAAAAGTATATTTTTAAGATTAGTGGACATCATTTACAATCCAAAAGATTTTTTTACCTGTTCGACGTAATCTAACTTTTCCCATGTAAATGTTTCAACTACTTTTTTGATCTCTTCTCCACCATTTCCATAAAACACTACCTCTTTTATTTCTGGAGTTCTGCCCATGTGGCCGTATGCGGCAGCCTCTGAATAAATAGGCTCCTTTAGTTTTAATCTTCTGATCAGGAATGCCGGGCGCATATCAAATATGTCTTCAACGTGTTTTGCGATTTCACCATCACTGATATTGACTTTGGCTGTGCCGTAGGTATTGATGTATATGCCCATAGGCTCAGCTACCCCAATAGCGTAAGATACCTGAACCAATACTTCATCCGCTATTCCGGCAGCGACCAGATTTTTAGCAATATGTCGGGTAGCATACGCTGCGGAGCGATCTACCTTAGAAGGGTCTTTGCCGGAAAAGGCACCACCTCCGTGTGCTCCTTTGCCTCCATAGGTATCGACGATTATTTTTCTTCCCGTAAGGCCTGCATCGCCATGAGGGCCGCCAATTACAAACTTTCCAGTCGGGTTGATGTGGTATTTAATATCATTCGTAAAAAGTGCCTGATTATCCGGACTCGTACTTGCTTTTACGCGTGGAATCAAAACGCCTATGATGTCCGCTTTGATTTTTTGAAGCATCCTGTCTTCCGTATCAAATTCATCGTGTTGCGTGGAGACAACTATTGTGTCAATTCTTTGCGGGTGGTTATCATCATCATATTCTATTGTAACCTGAGACTTGGCATCAGGGCGTAGGTAGGTCATTTCTTTTCCTTGCTTCCTGATAGCTGATAGCTCCATCAATATTTTGTGGGAGATGTTGAGAGCCAATGGCATATAGTTCTCCGTCTCGTTGGTGGCATAGCCAAACATCATCCCCTGATCGCCGGCTCCCTGCTCCACCTCAGTGGTTCTGTCTACGCCCTGATTGATGTCGGGGGATTGCTCATGAATCGCTGAAATTACACCACAGGAGTTGCCATCAAACATATACTCTCCTTTAGTGTAACCTATTTGATTGATTACATCTCTTGCGATTTTTTGGACATCTATGTAAGCGGTTGTCTTAACTTCCCCTGTGAGCGCAACGAGTCCGGTAGTGACCATCGTTTCACATGCAACTTTACTTTGGGGGTCAAAAGCGATGAAGTGATCAACGAGTGTGTCTGAAATTTGGTCTGCAATTTTGTCCGGATGTCCCTCACTGACTGATTCGGAGGTAAATAAATAAGGCATACTTTACTCGAATTTTCTTTTTTAAAGCGAGCCAAATTTAACCCATCTGCCAGACTAGCTTATGGAAATTGACCGAAACTGAAAATTGTGGGTATTTTATGAATCCGAATGTCAGTAGTTTTCCATTTTTGAACGGATTGCGTGAGGATAAATTCATTCTCCCCAGAGATGTCTGATGCGATGCTAAGCAGGCTGTCGGGGCAGCAGGTTTCCAAAATAGCTTTGAACATCTGATGGTTGCGATAAGGCGTTTCTGTAAATAATTGTGAATACCCGGCTTGTGCCGCTTTTTCCAACTCCCTGATCTTTTGATTTCTTAAAATGTGGTCTATGGGCAAATAGCCATGAAAAGTGAATTGCTGCCCGTTGAGGCCTGAAGCGATCAACGTCATTTGAATAGAAGATGCCCCAGGAAGTGGCACCACTTGTATGCCGGCTTGATGCGAGAATGCTACCACGATATTTCCCGGATCAGCAAGGCATGGCAAGCCTGCCTCAGACATTAGTGCGATGTCTTCTCCATTTTTCAGCGATTCAAAGAATGGATAAAGATCATATCGGGCACTTTTTTTATTCAACTGAAAAAAAGTCAGTTGCTCAATGATCAAACCGGAGTTTAAACTGCTGAGAAACCGGCGAGCGGTCCGTATATTCTCCACAAAATAATAAGAACAGTGCTTGATGACATCAATGACCATAGGCGCAATGAATGAAGCATCATTACTTGGAGAAAGGTAAGTGGGGATAAGAAAGAGTTTACCCTTGTGCATTTAGAAAGTTTAAAACAGACTCTCGCAACTCATCAGGTTTTTCAGCATGAACCCAGTGACCGGCTCCGTTTATTGTGATGATCTCAGCATGAGGGAAAAGGGATTGAATCATTTGATAATCATCATCTACAATGTAATCTGATTTACTGCCGGCGATGAATAGGCTGTGACCTTCAAATGACACATCAGCCTTGAGACTTGTCCCAACTTCTTTAACACCTTTTTCTATGGCTTCAATGTTTAGTTTCCATTTAAAATTTCCCTTCGTATCACGATAAAGGTTCTTCAGAATGAATTGGCGGACTGCAAAATTAGGAATCGCTGCCGTCATCTGCTCGTCAGCATCTTTTCTGCTTTTTAGCGTGGTGAGGTTTACCGAATGGAACCCGTCAAAAATTTGCTGATGGTGCGGAGGATAATATTTAGGAGCAATATCAACGACTACCAGCCTCTCGATTTTTTCGGGATGGAGGGCCGCCAGGTACATGGCAACTTTTCCGCCCATTGAGTGTCCTAAGAGGTTTACCTTCTCCAAACCTTCATCATCCAATAGCTCAACAATGTCCTCAACCATGGTTTTATAATTAAACTCATCGCTATGCGGAGACTTCCCATGATTTCTCAGATCCACTAAATAGACGTTAGCATACTTCGCAAAATCCTTTCCCAACGTCTGCCAGTTGTCTGAAGAACCAAAGATCCCATGTAATATGATCAGAGGCTTTCCGGTGCCGATTGTCTTAAAGTGTAGTTTCAAATGATTAATTTATCTGATTTAAATATACTTATAGAATAAAGCTTTCAGGTAGCTAATGAAATAAAATTAAGGCATTGCTGCTTTCACATAGATAAGTGATTGAAATGACAGAAACAGAAAACCTGAATGCGTCTAAAAAAGTGAAAGTATGCTCTCGGGAAGTCAAAGTACGCTCGCTGTGTTCTCTGTGGCTTCTTTGTATGCCTTGGTTAAATCTTTAATCGTTTGTTCAGCACTGCCCGATTAGGCAAATAAAAAAGCCAAATTTTTTTTGTTTCTTTAGCTAATTGTTTATGCTTACAATTTAAATGACAAAATTATAAAACGGATATTGAACCATACGACCGTAAAACCATTGATTAAAGCAATTAGAAGGCATAAATCTGCCCCCCCCGTTGTTTGTTTTTCATTCTTTTTAAATAAGAAGGTCTTCAAGGGCCTCTTCCAGCGTGTTAAATCTAAATTGATAGCCTTTCTCCTCAATAAGCCTTCCGGAGACTTTGTTGCCGCCGATGATCATGTCTGCCATTTCTCCGACTAGCAGACGAAGTGCAAATTCAGGCACATTGGGCAGCCAGAGCGGCTTCTTCAAATGAGAAGCCAGCTTTTTGGTGAATGCGCTGTTTGTTTCGGGGTGGGGGGCTGCTGCATTGACCACAGAGGTTATCTGCTTTTCCAGCATGAATGAAAAAATGCGGCATAAATCAGCAATGTGAATCCAACTCATGTATTGATTGCCCGACCCCAATGATGCACCAACGAGCAACTTGATTGGTTTTGCTAAGGCAGATAAAGCCCCCCCCTTATCACTCAACACGATACCTATTCGGAGTTTACCATTTTTTATTCCTATCTCATCAAATTTTGATACCTCCTTTTCCCAATCTTCGACCACATCTGCCAGAAACCCCTCCCCTTTCGGGCTATCTTCATCGACCGCTTCGGCGGCGGTATTCCAGCCGTAGTAGCCAATAGCGGATGCTGAGAGAAAGTATTCGATATTCGGATTTAGCTCTTTTACCTTATTTCTAAGCAGCCGAGTGGAATCAATCCTGCTATCATAAATTTCTTTTTTTCTCTGATAATTCCACCTTTTGTTTGCAACTCCGGCTCCGGCCAGATGAATAATTGCATTTGCAGAGATAATAGCTTCAGAAGCCACCTCTCCACTTTTAATATCCCAATGAAAGGTTTTAAATGAACCATTCGCCGGCCTTCTTGACAGATGTGTAACGGTATGCCCTTGCTGAGATAATAGCTGACTTAATGCTTTCCCGACGAGGCCTGAACCTCCGGTTATTAAGATCGTTTTCGACCGGTCATTTAATTTTGTTTCACTCATGAAATGTTCCATTTATAAACAGACCCTTACGGCCCTCCTTTTGTTTTATGTGTTTCCCGTCAATGCGCAGGTAACATACGAAAATTTTCTAACGGAAAGTTCAGAGAACTTCAAGAATAAGTCTTTCAATGGCTATTCTACATTTTTTGATTTCTCCCGTGAAGAGGTGAGACGAGGCTGGTGGGAATACGCTAAAAAATTTGGTAATCCGATCAACATGAAGACCTATTATCAGGTTAAGGTCTCTTCGGCTTATACGGATGGAAATGTCGATCTCATGCTGTATTCTAAAACAGAGGCATCAGATGGTGGCGTTTCTTTCTTCTTAGGAATTGAAGAGTCTGATTTCAACAATCAGTTGAAAAATTTACTGGTTGATTTTAAAAAGGAATTTTACATAAAGAAAATCTTGGAAAGAATAGAAGCTGCACAAAAGGAAGCTGCCAAACAAAGTGATGATTACCGTTCAACGTTTTTGTCCGATGAGCGGGGAGTTATTTTAAACAGCCTTTCTAAAATCATACGGTCGGTCGATAGTTTAAGGAATGAAATTAAAGAGGTGATTACGAATTAGTACGTTATTAATTGATCTTAAAACCTATTTTTATAATCTCAAATGCAATCTAAATGAGAAGTATTACGCTGCCATTGATTGGTCTTTTCGTTCTCGGTAGCTGCCAGATGAAGGCTCAACTTGAGCCCTGTAAAGAATTCGACGTATTGGCAATAGAAATGGACAGCATCTATAAAAAGACACTTACAGATTACCGAGGTGATCAATTACTGGTAAAAAGAATACAAGCAAGTCAGGTCAAATGGATTGGGTATCGAAATTCTTATATTAACTCGTTATACACGGATCATGAAAGTAACTATGGGGACACACACAAAGACTGTAGATGTACGGAACTAAACAATATGCAGAGATTCAGAATTGACCAACTCAAAAAATGGTTAGATGAGTCGTGCGATAATTCTAAGTGTCTGGACTCAAGAAATTCATTAAGAGATGAGGGATTTTAAAATCAGAATCTCTCATTTTATTATGATTTATTTTAAAATTGATGCGCAAATCCGAAACTAAATGATGTGCCGGGATTTCTTCTTGAGAAAATAAACTCAGGACTGCCAAAAGATTCGTAAGTTTGCTCTCTGTTATCTCCTAAAATATTATTCACGGCAAGACTTAGCTGGGATCGTTGATCCTTGCCTAATGACTTAATCGTCTTGAAATTTAAGCTATGAAAAGGGTCATCATATACATCGGCATTTCTACCTAAACCAATTACTGCCAGTCTTCTGCCTTGAACGTTATAATAAACCCCTGCATCCAGACTTCCGTCATCACTATTATAGCTTAAACCGACGTTGACCAAATAGGGTGACTGTCCCTGCATTTTCCTGGTATCATCTACAATCTCTCCTACACGCGCACTTGATACCCTTGAATCTAATTCCAAGGTTCCCATTTCCAGTTCTGACTGTACAAATGATACATTTGTATTCAGAAGGATATTGTCAAATGCTGGGGTCAGGAGACTTAGATTTTTTCTTACTTCCAGTTCTACGCCGTACAATCCTGAGTCACCCAGATTTCTGGGCTGAAACGTGTCAGGATTTGCGGCATCAAACACAGTGAGTTCAATGGGGTCTTTAAACGTTTTGTAAAAAGCACTAATAGAATAAGTTTGACCAGACTCTAAGAAAACCTCATATCTTAAATCGAAATTATTAATGTAGGTAGGTTTAATTCTTCCATCATTTGGGCCTGCTAACTGCCTGTTCCCACCAATGAAAGTAATACCGGAAATAGGATCAAAAATCTGTGCAATGGATGCCTCTTTAAACGAAGGTCTCGCAATTGTTCTTGAAAAAGAAGCCCTCAGATTAGTTCTCTCTTTCATAGAATAGATTAGGTTCACGGTTGGAAAGAAATCCAGATCATCAATTACGCTCTCGTTATCAAAAACTTGTCCACCGGAATCACCAACCGCCGCACGTTGATCTAAGCCTGTATACCACTGAGTAAAATTTTCCATTCTCACTCCTACAACAGTTTTTAACTTATCCGTCAAATTGGCTTCATTGGAAACGTAGAACCCAAAGTTTTGTGATGCTGCGTTATACGTGTTAGATGGGTCAGTATTACTAACCATATAGGTACCAAAATCCTGCTCGGGTGTCCATATATTTTGTGGCTCAAAGACTTCATCCGCATCTCCGCTCCAGTTAATGTTTGATTGAGCGTCCACTCTTACCCTAAAAGTAGCGATCAAATAATCTCTCTCTTTATAGGCATAGCTGCCTCCAAATTTAAAATTTGCACCAGCAGCATTGAACTCATATTTATTTGTAATGTCAATTTTAGCGGCGTAGCTAACCTCTTCAAGAGACCTCCATATTCTTTGTCCATCCCCTCCTTCATTAATATTTATCTGAAAAATTCCGTCATCATTAATCGTAAATGGAAGAACTCTTACGTCTTTGTCATCAATGGAGGATAATGAAGGAGAAAATTTCCAGTCAATTATCCATTTTGAATCATTGAAATAATGTTTTCCATTCAGTAAAGCATTACTAATAGCTCGTTCTGACCAATCCAATGCATCCCTTTGAGAGATGTTATTAGAAAAAATGAAAACCTGACGATCAAACTGACCCGCCCTTGATTCACCATTCTGAAGCCTCATTAAGTTCAGAGAATATTTAGATTTTTTAGTCTTAATGGAGCCTCCCGCCAAACCACTAATAAATGAACTATTGACCCCTAAAGAACCGGACTGATCTCTGTCTATGACAAGTGCATTCTCTGATGCATCTGCCGGCTTCAGATAAATGTTGTTTTGTGCATCATCATAAAAAGTTGTCTCATTTTTGTAAGAAAGTGAGCCTATGTATCCAATTGTGATCTTTTCTTTTTCAATTTGATTGCCTAAGGAGAAACCTACCCCGAAATTCATGCCGCTTCTCTGTTGCGCAGCCGTCATAACGGGATCAAATGTCCCTGTAATATCCGTTAGTTGGTGTGATCCTGTGGAAGGTGAAGGGATCTGAAAGTCCGGTGAAACAGGAATATCTCGTCTGCCGTCATCAAAACCGAAAAAATCTGAATTACTTCCCTTATATGCTCTGTAATCATTAACGAGGTGCATATTCGGATTAAATCCTAACGAAACTGAGGCCTTCATTTCTTTTTCTACAGGGAAGTTTTTTGTTTCTATATTAACCACTCCGCCCGTAAAATCCGCCGGCAAGTCAGCCGTGAATGATTTTAAGACAATCAAATTGTCAATAATGTTAGTGGGAAAAATATCAAGTTGTAATGAGTTCCTGTCGGGGTCAAGTCTTGGGACTTCCATTCCGTTTAATATTGTTTTAGTATATCTGTCTCCAAGGCCCCTAACAAAAACATACTTATCATCTTGAACAGAAACACCGGGAACTCTTTTTACTGCCGCTGCCGCATCATTATCACCTATTTTTTTAAAGGATGTTGCTGAAATCCCGTCTATAACATTAGCCGATTTTCTCTTAACTGTCAAAAGTGCAGCCTCGGTTGTTTTAATTACCTCAGCCGTTACAACTACTTCATCAAGTAATTCCACGTCTTCTTCAAGACTGATCCGATCTATTACTGTAACCTTATTAGCCTCAACCAGTAATCCTGAAATGGTGATGGTTTGAAATGACACAAATGACACTTGCAAATCATAACTACCGGGCACCGTTGAAATGGAAAATTTTCCATCAAAATCAGTTATTGCGCCGTTGGTTGTCCCTTTAATTTGCACCGTAACGCCAAATAGTGGTTCTCCGCTAGAGTCCTCAATCACAGTTCCTCTAATAGTTCCATTTTGAGCATAGGTAAATAAGGCGAAAATCAAGCTAATTACAAAACCAAGCAGTCGTTTTTGTATCATATATCACAAAATTAGGCTTCAGTTTAAAAAGAAAATGCTCAGGTTAAATCCCGAGCATTTCCATAGATACTTTATTTCAATTAAAAGTCATCTAACTCCCCCTTGGCATCAGCAAAAGTCCATCCGGCAAATTCAGTTGCATCAGCAAGACCGGTGCTTGGTGCAGAAGTTACTATAGTTGCAAAATCACTAGGCGTTCCCCATGCGGTGCCATCAGTATCTGTATTATTAAAAACAGAGGTCAGAGCATCGGAAGTATTTATAGTGATGTTTGTCATACTGCTTATCGGATTAGTACCAATCCAGCGAGCATCATCATCATCAATTTCAAAATCTTTCCCTAATTGGAAATTAAACGCATAAAGGCCGTCAATATTAACTTGAGCCGCTACTCTAAAATCACCATATTCTCCATCAGTGGAGACTTGGCTGCCTTTGAATGTGCCGTTTCTAAATTTAGCAACTCCATCATTGTGAGTAGACCTTTTAGGGCCGTCAACTTCGAATCCGTGATCAGACTCATCTCCACTGATACAGATGAAGTTAGTGATCGTACCATCATAGCTCTCATCACAATCGTAAGCATCATCTCCTTGAGACCATACCAATGCATTACTGATATTAACGGCTCCACCGAAAGGCTCAATACCATCATCAAAGTTTGCAACAACTTCTACATAGTTTATGGTAGTTCCTGATCCAACTCCCCCTAAAGTAAGACCATTGATTTCATTACCCGCTCCGATAAGTGCCCCTCCGTGCCTGATAGAGAAGTAAGTCATAGTGCCGGAACTTGCAGTTTGCATTGGGCTCTGGAAATTAGTCGGCTTTCCGTCGGCATCAGAATCGCCATACCCATATCGTCCAAAAATCTCATCAGCAGGGATACCTTCGATTTGTCCAAAAGTGTCACCAGCCCCGTTAGAGATCCTTCCTGAACCTAGGACGATTAGACCTCCCCATAGTCCGTTGTCAGTTTTGTCAAGGTTAGAACCTGAAACCTGACCCGGTTGAATATTATCCTGAACACTTGTGAATATAACCGGAGCAGTAGCCGTCCCGCTGATATTTAGCGTACCACCTCTAGCAACAACCAATGCAGAAGCAAGTGAACCTTCACCTTCAGCACCTTTGATGATAGTGCCAGCAGCAATATTTAATGTTGCGCCTTCATCAACAACCACTTTACCATTTAGTTGGTAAATGTTGGAAGCAGACCAATTTACCGTTCCGGTAATTAGACCGGTAACTGAAACGATGGGAACATTAGACAGTACCAGTGTGTGAGTAAAAGTCGCAGTATCTCCATCAGTATCAGTAAGGGTAAATACCAAGGTAATATTTCCAGCAGTTAATGTCGAAGTTCCAAGAGTGGCATTTATGGTGTAGGTGGTGGAGCCGGCAACAAAGTCTTCTCCCAACAGGCTAGTTTCCGCACCTCCATTAACAGAAACTCCGAAAGTAGCAATCCCATCCTCCGCAGAGATCGTGATATTATTAACAGATAAAGTTTCCCCTAATGTTAATGTTGCATTTGCAGGAATACCTGAAATAGAAAGTGACCCTTTTACCTGAGTGTCATCATCATCACCACAAGACACTGTAAAGAGTGCTGTTGTGGCTAAAATAGCTATAGCTAATAGTTTTTTCATTTTTTTTGTAATTCACTAAAATAATAAATTGAAAATAAAATTTGACTGCAAAAGTGAGGGACTAATGTTGAACTACTTTGACGATCCTTATTATGATATTGTTAAATAACTTGATGTTTATTATCTCAATGTTACAAACATTAACTGTTTGTAAACAGGCGATATTGTAAGTCTTGTTTCGCTTTGTGTCGAGCATTATTTACTAATAGTAACCTTAGATAAGATGGATTTGATAATATCATGTGTGGTCACCTCATCCGCCTCTGCCTCGTAGTTAAGGAGAATACGATGATTCAATACATCGTCAGCGATTTCTTTCACATCTTCCGGCAAAACGTAATCTCGTTGATTGAAAAAAGCATTTGCTTTCGCTGCAAGATTTAAGTTAATAGAAGCTCGAGGAGAAGCTCCAAACTGAATATATGGAGCCTCATCATTTAGCTTGTATTCTTTGGGGTTTCTGGTTGCGAAAACCAACTCAATGATGTATCTTTCTATGGATTCAGAGACTGACACTTGATTTATTTCGTTTCTGATTGAGAAGATGTCCTCTTTCGTTAGGACAGTCTCCAGTTCAGCTTTGAATGAAAGATCTGAAATCCTTCTCATCACCTTCAACTCATCTTCCTTACTTAAATAGTCTACGTGAACTTTTAGCATAAATCTATCAACCTGCGCCTCAGGCAGGGGATACGTTCCTTCCTGATCAATGGGGTTCTGAGTGGCAAGCACCAGAAAAGGGCGGTCTAATAAATAAGTAGTCTCTCCAATCGAAACTGTCTTTTCCTGCATAGCCTCTAAAAGTGCTGATTGAACTTTTGCGGGCGATCGGTTCACTTCATCAGCCAGAATTAAGTTAGCGAAAATTGGCCCCTTTCTCACTTCAAATTCAGCTTTTTGCTGATTGTAGATCATAGTGCCTACTAAATCGGCAGGAAGTAAATCAGGGGTGAATTGAATGCGTTGAAAATCAAGCCTAAGAACGTCTGCCAGTGCATTTACTGTCAGTGTTTTCGCAAGGCCGGGAACTCCTTCCAGTAAAATATGGCCATTAGTAAAAAGGCCGACCATCAAACGATGAATCATGTACTCCTGGCCTACGACTGCTTTACCTACTTCTGAAATTACCTTCCGAATTTTCTCCTGATGCTCCTTTTGTAAATCCTTATCTATTGGTTGATTTTCCATTACAAATCAGTTTCTATTTTGGCCTGCAAAAATAGGGCTACTCTTAAAATTTGTTATCGCCAATTTCATGTACATTAAGTTGTTAGTCGGTCACATAAATTATAGTTAGTGTCACACAATTTTCGACTTGAACTGCTAAGGATTAGAGAAAGCGTGACTGCTTAGTTCAGTGCTCGAATCTTGATATTTCGATAAGCTACTTGACTTCCGTGATCTTGTAGCGCAACATGACCTGTTTTTTCTTTGCCAAATCCCGGCCAATCCCTGAATGCGGAGTTGCTGACCAGTTCGGTCCATTCCGATCCATTCACGGCAAATCTCATGATTTCCATCTTGTTGAATAACACAAAACCCTCATTTTTAATGTGGTCAATATGGATAAGATAATGGTTCCATTCTCCGGCAGGTTTACTTATGATTTGGGAAGGTGCAATCACATTGAAAAGCGAGCCTGCTCGTTGAGTATTCCCTCGCTCTTCAATGTATTCGGCCCAGTTATCATCCAATACTTGAATTTCAGGTCCGGTTTCATAGGTATGTTGGTAGGTTGTATCTTCTTTCACTCCCCAGAAAATTCCTGAGTTTCCCCTCTCTGAGATCATCCATTCAATGGATAATTCAAAGTTGGTAAACTGCTGATCTGTCACCAGGTCAGCGTTGCTTGCCTCCGTTCTGTTCGCAGGGTCGAAAACCAGCACTCCATGGTCCACATACCAGCCATTATAGTTTGCCGTTCCTTTGAGATAAATATGCCAGCCTTCCAGGTCTTTACCGTTGAAAAGAGGAACCCACCCCTCTCCGGGACTACAACTAATTAAGATAAAACCGAGGGTAATTAAGGTAAATTGCTTCATCTTAGCAAGATAGATGATTTCGGAATGTATCGGATAGTAATTACACTTTCGTTGCTGCTTATTTTCCAATGTCAGCCCAAAGAAGCATCTAATAAGTTCTCCTTTGAGAAGAATGAGAAACAATCATCTCGGAAAGTTTCCATGCTGGTGGATTTAAAAAATAAGGGGATAGGGCCTGTTTCCTCTGTGGTATTGGAAGAGGCAATTGACTCGGTATTGGTTCGTAGAGGAAGATTGATGTATCAGGAGAAGTGCATGGTATGCCATAAGATCGGCTCGAAGTTTATAGGCCCTCCCCCTAATGGAATACTTAAGCGAAGGACTCCCGAGTGGGTAATGAATATGATTTTAAATACGGATGAGATGCTTCAAAAGGACTCTTTGGCAAAAGCACTCTTTATGGAGTTTGACGGCCAGCTAATGACCAATCAAAACTTAAATGAAGAGGAGTCAAGAGCGATAGTAGAGTATTTTCGGGTGTTGGAATAAGTAAAATGATTTCCCCATGTAGAAACTTTTGAGAAGTTCAAAATCCCCAAAAATTACGGGTTCACTTAACTTATATACTTACCGAACAGAAATTATTCTTTATCTACTGGCAGGCGTTGTTATCCGACCGGTGGTATGGTTACGATAGAAACCTTTGAGGTTTAAAACAGATTTCTTATCTTTTATTGCACGAGACAGTCTCGTAGTCTGCTAACATAAAAGCCCTTTTAGGGACGCTGCGCCGCTAAGTCGGCTGCGTCCATGTTCCCGTCTCTGTTTACGTCTATTCCCTTCAGCACCGGATACCGGGAACCAGTCCCAAAGTCCCAAAATGTCTCACTGTCTGCGCTTCCGTCGGCATCCAAATCATCCCAGTCTGCATAAATGCCTGTGTAGTCCGTTGGCCCTTGCAGGGCGGCTTTCGTTTTGGCTCGCACCGCTGCATCTGCGTCGTTGATGCTGGCAGCCTGATGATAACTGTAGTTTACTGTGGTGCTTAACCCTGATACCTGTCGTGCTTGAAGTATGAAAATCTCATAATCCATTCCCCCTGCATAGCAGGCCGTGACTACACTGTTACCGGTCTGGTTCCCTATCAGGCTGGCAAAACGAGAAGGAAATAGTCTAGGATCAACATTGGGCATACTTCTTGTACCGGTAACATTCAGGACATAACAGGCACTTATTATGGTGTTATCACGTTGCGCATCTACCAGTCCGGAAGCTTCTATATCCCGTCCTCCTATCATATTTACTCCTGAGACATAGCAGTTAGTAATTGAGCTACCTCCTTGCTTCCTCCCTATCAATTCTCCTATGTAAAGCACAATGGTGCTGCGACGGTTAACAGCTGTAATATCTATATTCGTAAGTCCCGGATTGCTAATTCCACCTGTTACATATCCAAATAAGCCTCTCGTGTGAGGCGTGTTTTCAGGTCTGTTCATGTACAGATTATCTATCACATGCCCGCCGCCGTCAAACGTACCGCTAAAAGGAAAGTCATCATTGGGATCAGAATTAAAACCACCCGTATATTCCCCTATCGGCAGCCATCCTGTGCCGCTGCCGTCATCGTCTACAATACAGGATTAAATGAGCAGGCCTAAACACAACAGATACAAAAACCTAAAACTTGAAGTGCGGCCGCTCAATGTGAAGTGCTTTTTCTTGGTTTTACAAATAGACGAATTAAAACGTTTCATGTAGAATAGGATTAATATGGATTGTTTCCTACTCATAACGATGAAGACTACGTTTTATGATGCAAAACTAAAATAAAAACCTTTGGCTTTATTATAGTCTCAATTTTTATGCGATGTTATGATGTTATTAGCTCCTCCTCTTGGGCTCGAACCAAGGACCCTCTGATTAACAGTCAGATGCTCTAACCAACTGAGCTAAGGAGGAGTATTTTTCAAAAGATTGCAAATATAGATGGAAGGTAAAAGGTTTTCAATGTTTATTAAAAATTTTTTATTAACCTAATGATATAAAAAGCCAGCAAATAAGACAAAATGTCATCTTTCATGCTGTTCACTTTAAAAATAATGCCATAAAGTCATTAAAAGAGTTGATCAAAGTATTTGGCACAAAAATCGACCTGATATTAATCAGTTTTAAACCAATTAAAATTTTATAAATATGGCACTTATTAAATATAACAACAATGATTACAGGCCTACAAGTTTTAGAAATTTTGTAGATCGACTTTTTAGTGACGAATTCGCCGGAGGATCAGTTCCGTCGTTTTCTCCGAAAGTAGATATTGCCGAGTCCGAGAAAGAATATGAAATTCAACTTCATGTTCCCGGAGTGAAAAAGACAGATTTTAACATTGATCTAAATGAAGATCAACTTACAATCAGTGGAGAGAGAAAGTTCGATAATGAGCAGAAGGAAAAGAACTTTCATAGCGTGGAAAGTTACTACGGCTCATTTAGCAGAACTTTTTATCTGCCGGAAATCGTCAATAGAGAAAGAGTAAATGCAAAATACGAGAATGGAATTTTGGTAGTAACACTTCCGAAAGACGAGAAAAAGGCAGCTATAAAACAAATAACGGTTAAGTAGGTGTTTTGAGTAGTTGAGTATGGACTCTTGCTGAAAGGTGGGAGTCCTTTTTGCTAATAATAATGGAGAATAATTACATAAAGACAGATTACGCTACTATAATTTTACTGCCGTTCTTTCTGTCAGTTACAAATCTGTAGCCTTAAGTAAAATCGCAAAAGAGGTAAATAAGCAACATCCCCAAAGAGGATGCCGCAAAAATCTCTTAAACTTCTTTCCCCCTACTCCCTCACAAACCTCAACAAACGGCCGCTTGGTAGCTGCACCAAATAGAGGCCGCTTTTCAATGAGGTGATGTCTGTCCTTGTGTTCGTAGTGCCTTCCAGTAACGGCTTGCCGCTTAAACTCAGAATCTTGAAGGTACCTCCGACGGCAGAGCGCATCTCCAGATAGCGGCCCGAAGGGTTGGGGAAGATGACAACCTCCGCCGCATCGTCTGCCGCACCGAGAGGGGCTTCCGTAATCGTCACCCGCTGCGTCTGCGTGGACGTGTTGCCTGCCACATCCTCATACGTCCATGTGATGGTAGTACTTGCGGTAATGGGGAAAGTGACATCCGGGGCAGCCATGACCTCCCCGTTGCAGTTGTCGGTGGCGGTGGGAGTGGTCACCTCCGTTC
>JAPPDO010000169.1 GCA_028821635.1 Ekhidna sp. | reverse complement strand
AAGTCTCCAGACATCCCTTCTTTCCGCAAGCACAATTTCTTCCATTTGCATTAACGAGTGTATGACCCAGTTCTCCCGCAAATCCGTGCTTACCATACACCAAGTCGTTGCCGGCAAAGACACCTCCTCCCAGACCGGTTCCAACCGTGAGCACGATAAAGTCTTTCATATTTCTGGCTTTACCATACATATGTTCTCCAAGTGCCGCAGCATTTGCATCATTGGTGACCACCGTTTTTAGCCCGAAAATCTCCTCCATTTCTTTTACAAATGCTGAAGTTCCTCTCCATGGTAAATTAGGCGGGTCTTCAATCGTTCCTTTATAAAAGTTAGCATTGGGGGCACCTACTCCTATTCCTATTATGTTATTGAGGGGATGAATTTTTTCGATTTCTTTTTTAATTGTCCTTACAAAAACTTTAAAATCTTTAAATTCCTGAGTTTTAACTCTGGACTGGGCTGTAATCCTTCCCGAACGATCCGCAATCCCATATTTGGAGTTTGTACCCCCTATATCTATGCCGATAGCAAGTTTTGACATTCTTTCAGACTTGTTTTATTGTGATTTCAGTAAAATGAATAACACATCCAAATTAATAATTGGTACGTTGCGACGACACGAAATATACCCTCTTTGTGACGGTAAGATAGCAAACAAGAATAAAACAGCTATTCAAATCACACTTGGTAATCAAACTCTTAACTTACATGGCTTACACGAACAGTGTGTTTAGCTAGGAGTCATAACTTAAAATAAAAAACTAATAAATATTTTAGGTTAAATTATGTGGGGACTTATGATAGTTTTAATCAGTGTTATGCTAAAAGATATTAAAAGCATACAAACTGAAGAATCATTTTATTTAAAATAAAGAAACTTTCACTATTCAAAGCATTAATAAAGCACAGTAACAAATATAGACAAGCAGACTCAACAGGATCTTGGGGTTCAAAAACTGTATGTAAGACTTGTGGAAATGAAGATTGCATTAAGAATACACTTTCTGAATCTATCTGTCTGGTCTTAAGATAAGTTGAACATATCCATGCTGAACGTTTCCACACCAGCAGATTTTTACTTGATTCCAGCAGCAGTATACAATAATACTATACAGTCCTTCCTAGGCCAATTAATTGCACTTTATTCTGATCACGGTAATTCATGGGAGAAGTCGACAAGCTAGGATTTAGCGTATCCACGCCGAGTTCTGCTTTGAGTTGTCATCATTCATTTTTAGTCCTAACCTGTCTTTACAAATGCTTTTGTAGTCCCGTATCTTGACACCGCTGAGCTAAATATTTCAATTTATTACTGAAAATAAGAGTTGTCAGAAGAAGAGGGGAGTAGCCGGACTGCGGGAAACTTAATTTTTTTAATCTTATGAATTTTAATATCTTGAGTTTATTCTCGGGGAACGGGACGGGCATGGGCGTAATGATTCTATTTTGTAATTTAAGGTTAGTGCTATTAGTACTTGCACTTTGCGACTGTCTGCCAAGCCATCAAAACTGGTTCCATTTTGGGTCTGTTTTACCAGTTCTACAACCACGCCAAACTTTAGAGTAGGGAAAGTTTTTATAATGATTACACTCACAAATGGTTGTCACGACGATTCCACAAGGTACGCCGGCAATAGTTGAGATATTCTTAGCTTCTCTGTATGTCCCAACAGCCTTGCCTCTAAGACAGGTGCTAATCTCAACACCGGTGTCATTTTAGTAAATGAAACCACCGTCATACCCTCTTGTGCTTCTTAGGGGCCGGTGCACAAACCGCTACCCTCATATTCACCGCTATTGCCGATGACAGGCCTGAGACCGGAGGCTCCTAAATGCTGACACTCGCACTTGGGGCAGATAAATAAAACTGCCGGCTTTGACTTAGAAAGTCGCATGACCAACATCGGCAGTGGAGTTGACCCCAATGACACTGACAACACCTGCTCCGTTACCATCAATGATACCGACACGGAAGCCCTTCTCGGCGCAGTGGAGAATGCAGTAGAAGCTATTATCTTTCCCAACCCTTCGGGCCGCTATCTGGAGGTGCGGTCTCCTGTCGGAGGTAATTTCAAAATATTGAGCCTGAGCGGGAAGCCGTCGATGGAAAGCACTATGAACACAAGGGTAGACATCTCCTCCCTGCAAAGCGGCCTGTATTTAATGCAGCTACCGGATGGGTGGTTGTTGAATTTTAGTAGGAAAGGACAGCGAAAACCATTAAAAATTTTACTGATATTCGTCATATTCAAACATTAACCAAATTTTATCTTACAAATGATGGTATTATTCTTTAATAGGATGTTGTTGATAACTAGGATATCACAATTGAATTTGTTACTGCCGGCTCAACTTCCTTGAGACACTGGACAGCAGTTTTAGCACGTAATGGAGTTAAGTTAGTTTTGCTGTCATGTCAGAAAGCATCAATGATTTAAAAATCGGTGTTTTAGGTGGGGGTCAGTTGGGCCGTATGATGATCCAATCGGCGATAAATTATAATCTGGATGTTTCTCTTCTCGATCCGGATCCAAACGCACCATGCGCCCATTTAACAGCGAACTTTCAGGTTGGCATGTTGACGGATGAAGAACAGGTTTATAACTGGGGTCAAACCTTTGATCTTATCACTATTGAGATAGAAAATGTGAGTGTGGCAGCCCTAAAAAGGCTTGAAAAAGAGGGGAAGCAGATATATCCACAGCCTGAAGTCATTGAACTCATTCAGGATAAGCGGAAACAAAAGACATTTTATAAAGCTAACAGAATTCCAACCGCTGACTTTGTACTTACTGATACAAAGGACGAGATTAAAACCCATGCTTCCATGCTGCCGGCGGTTAATAAATTGGGAAAAGAAGGCTATGACGGAAGAGGGGTACAAATTCTGAAAAAAGAGGAGGACTTTGAGAAGGCTTTTGAAAAACCCAGTCTTCTCGAATCACTCATTGATTTTGAGAAGGAGTTGAGTGTGGTGGCAGCCAGAAACAAAAGAGGGGAGGTTGCCTGCTTTCCAGTGGTGGAGCTTTCTTATCATCCGGTTCAAAATCTGGTGGAGTTCCTCTTCGCTCCGGCTCAAATCCCGATAGATATTGAAAGGAAGGCTCATGATATGGCAAAGGATGTGATTCAGAAACTAGATATGACTGGACTCCTGACGGTGGAAATGTTTCTTACAAAAGATGGCGAGATACTGGTAAATGAAATAGCTCCCAGAACTCATAATTCAGGACATCATACGATTGAGGCAAACCTCACTTCTCAATTTGAGCAGCACTTGAGAGCCATATTAAATATGCCACTGGGGTCGGTAGACCTTACTACTCCCGCAGCGATGGTAAACCTTCTTGGCGAGGACGGATTTACGGGAAAAGCAAAATACGAAGGGATAGAAGAGTGTATGTCCATGAAGGGGGTCTACATCCATCTCTATGGTAAGAAACTGACGAAACCCTTCAGAAAAATGGGCCACGTCACCATCATCGATACCAGCATTAAATCTTTAAAAGAAAAAGCAAGAAGAGTGAAAGATACACTTAAAGTAAAAGCATAATGGAGCGAAAAGTAGGAATTATAATGGGAAGCAGATCAGACCTTCCAATTATGCAGGAAGCTGCTGACATCCTGGATGAGTTGGGGGTAGCATCCGGACTCACGATCGTTTCTGCCCACCGAACTCCACACCGCATGGTTGAGTATGCAGAACATGCCAGATCTAACGGTCTCAATGTAATTATCGCTGGAGCGGGCGGTGCGGCTCATCTTCCGGGAATGGTGGCATCAATTACCACACTACCCGTCATCGGCGTGCCGATAAAATCAAAGAACTCAATTGATGGCTGGGATTCAATCTTATCTATTTTACAAATGCCTGACGGCATTCCGGTAGCCACGGTGGCTTTGGATGGAGGTAAAAATGCTGGGATTCTTGCTGCGGAGATTATTGGGATTGTAGACGATCATATAGCTGAAAATCTTCAGAAGTACAAAAATTCGCTCCGAGACAAGGTAATAGACTCTGCTAAAGATTTGGAAGAGTAAATCGCTATTCTTTTACTGTTTCAACATTCGACTTCTCAGCCTCCGTTTTCGGGAATATTAGAGAAAGAACGATGGCCAGTGCAAGTGCTCCAATTATAATTCCAAAGGAGAGAAATATCGGAACTTTAAGATGGAATATCTCTGCCAACATTTTAGCTCCTATGAATATAAGCACAACAGAGAGACCTTTTTGGAGCAGATAAAATTTGTCCAGCACATTTGCCAACAAAAAGAACATTGCCCTCAGTCCCATTACTGCAAAGATGTTTGAAGTATAAATGACAAATTCATTTTGTGTGATCGCAAATGCTGCCGGAATACTATCCACAGCAAAAATCAAATCAGTTGATTCAATGAGAATAATCACAAGAAATAGTGGTGTGAAAAGAAGCCTTCCATTCTCTCTAAGCCAAAACTTACCTCCTTTATCTTCGGTAGTCATTGGAAGCACCTTCTTTACCGCCCGAAGCAGCGGATTTTTTTCCGGTTCCAGTTCTATGTCTTCATTTTCGCTGAAAAGCTTAATACCTGAATATACAAGGAAGGCACCGAATATGTAAAGTATCCAGTGAAATTGGGAAATTAGAAGTGCTCCAACAAATATGAATACAGCTCTAAAAATGATGGCTCCGAGGATTCCCCAAAACAGGACGCTGTGATAATATTCTTCCTTTACGTTGAAGTAGCGAAGAATCAAAAGTATTACAAAAATGTTATCCACAGAGAGTGCCTTTTCCGTCACATAAGCTGAGAAGAACTCAAGGGTTGCCTGTGAACCCTCGCCATAGAGGTAAATCAAAACTCCATAAATAACGGAGACAAGCACCCAAAAGATAGATTGTTTAAGAGCTTCCTGATGAGAAATCTTATGATGTTTTTTGTGAAATACGCCTAAGTCGACGATTAGGAAAATGATAATGATCGCTCCAAAAACCCCAAAAAGGAGCCCCTCGTTGTGTCCGGAAAATAAACTTAATAGCATCCTTATATCAAATGATTAACTTTTGGACAATGATTCAAACCCATTAATTAAGATGCAAATAAAAAAGATTTAATTTACTACGCAAAAGTTGAATTTTTGGCATTGCTAAAGTAGCATAGATAAATGATTAACTAAAAATACAAAGAATTCTTACAACCCTCCGAGTGGGTTTTTCTTACCATAAAGGACACGAAGCTTCCCACAAAGAACACAGAGCGCACGCTCAACTTTTTTAGCGGGTGTTTACTCTTCAGTTTAAGATTTTCTTTAAGTCGGCCGGGGAGTAATTAATGGATTTAAGGGTCTTATTGTCTTTTGCTCTGTATATCAGCCACTTGCCTTTACGTTCTTCATAGTAGGCATCTGTATTTTTTTCAGATTTATAATAGGCCACAGTCTTTTTAGCCTCCTCTTCAGAATGACATGCTTTACTCATGTTTGATCGCTGAACTTCTTCAAACAGTTCTTTAAACCTTTCTCCCAGCCCAAACTCAAGCACTGCACCGGAGAGCACATACTGGATATCACAGAGCGCATCTGCAACCTCCGTTAAGTCTTTGTCCTTTATTGCCTGTTGCAATTCTTCTAACTCCTCGGCGATGAGGGCTACCCTTAGTTTGCATCTGTCTTCGGACGGAATCTGAGGTTCCCTTAAAACGGGATGTTGGAAGGTGGCATGAAATGCCGCTACCTGATTGAGTGCATCTATCTTATCCATTGCGTTCTTTTTTTATGGCTTTGTTTAAAAAGTAAATAAATCCTCCTACAATGACCGTGAGGATTATTATCATACTAAAAATCGATCCCTGACTCATTTTTCTGCAAATTTTTTATACAAAAACGTATTCAAGATGATTCCGACAACCAGCACGATCACCCATTGAGTAATAGTGGAAGCATTACTGTAAGTTCCGAACAAGTCCCATGTTCCATTCTCATCCAACCAGTTCAGGCTGAAATCTTGGGACAGCCACCAATAAATTAGAAAAAGACCAACCAAAATATTGGCATAAACGGCTAAACGGAAAAAGCCTGTTGATAGCATTACGTCAGAACCTACATCAATGGTCTGTTCTTTAAATCTTCCCGGCCCATTCATGGCGACTGCGGTCATTATGAATAAGCCGGCTACAATGAGTCCCACACCCCAAACCCAATCCTGATTAGCAAAAAATTCCAGTGACCAGGCTGACGGGAACCCGAAAGTAATGAAACAAATAATTACCCATGCTAATGCTTTGTATTTTGAAAATTGCAGGTTTAGCACATTTTGAAGGAATAATTCTATCATCGGCAATAATGAACTGAAAGCAGCAACAAAAAGTGCTAAAAAGAAAAGCAGCGACAGATAATCACCTTGGGGAATATTTGCGAATAATAATGGAATAATTGTGAATGTTAATGCTTGGTTACCGGCCTGGAGGTATGTAATGGCTTCTTTTTCGGAGGGTGCCAGTGCAAACACGGCCGGAAGTATGGCCATGCCCGCCAAGAGGGAGGCCATATTGTTTCCAAAGGCTCCAATAAAGGTATTGAGCGTTATGTCTTCCTTTTCCCTTGAAAAAGCAGAGATGGTCATCATCAGTCCCCACCCTGCACCTGTGCTCCACGCCGACTGAGATAGTGCTTCAATCCAGATGGTCGGATTAGCGAAATGGCTAGGGTTAATAGCAAACATATATTCTAACCCACGAATACCTCCTTCCATTGAAAGTGAGATAACTACCATGATCGCTAATAACAAGAATAGACCGGGGATCAAAAGTTTATTTACTTTCTCTAATCCTTGCTTAACTCCTCTGATAAGAATAAAAGAGGCAATTAATATAACGGCTATGTAGACCAGTACTGTGGTCCAGTCCTGATTCGCAACGCTTGCCCAGAAATGATCCAAATAGTCAGGGTCGTCATTTAATCGCTTCCGAAGCGTCTGCCGGTGAAAGATATTACTTAATGAGAATAAAAAATACCTGAATGCCCAAGCGGTTACCACCGAATAATAGAAAGCAATTCCCAACGTGCATATCGTCACAAAGAAGCCCATCCATGTGTATTTCTTTCCTGCAAAAAGGGCGAAAGACCCGATGACACCTCTTCTAAATTTTTTCCCGATTGCAAACTCGGCGAGCAGTAGGGGGATAGACCAAATGAAGAGGAATAAAATCCAGAGTAGGATGAATGAGCCTCCGTACTGACCTGCGAGCCTTGGAAAACGCCATAAATTCCCTGCACCAATGGCCATGCCTAAGGCTGCCAGTATGATCCCCCACCGATTACTGAACTGCTCTTTATTCATACGATGTACGGCTGACGGTCGGATTTAACATTTGAGCGTTTTGCATACTATAAGTCTCTTTTTTTGTGTTCCGGTGTTTTGACTGAATTTCAGCACTATATCGTCATGTATTTCTGACTTCCAAACCCTGATTTTTAAGGAACTTTTTTAATTCCGGTATAGCTATTTCTCCGAAGTGGAATACACTTGCCGCTAAAGCTCCAGTAGCTTTCGTTTTTTCAAATACTTCTTTAAAATGTCTGACAGTGCCTGCACCTCCCGAAGCAATCACAGGTAGGTTCAGATTCGCTGCCATCTTATTGGTCAAATCTATTGCAAATCCGGATTTAGTGCCATCATGTGCCATTGAGGTGAGCAGTATTTCGCCGGCTCCCAATTTTTCTACTTCCTTCGCCCATTGATGTACGTCAATATGAGTAGCTTCCCTTCCGCCTTTGACAAAAACTTTCCATTCGCCGCTGATTAAGCCGGCATCGATGGCCACCACCACGAACTGACTTCCAAACTCCTGCGCCATTTCATAGATCAGCTTGGGTCTTTTTACCGCAGCGGATTTGATGCTTACTTTGTCCGCACCCGCATTAACAAGTGTAGATGCATCCTCTACCGATGAGACCCCGCCGCCCACAGTAAATGGAATGTTGATCTCATACGCAATCTCCCCGACCAGCACGGCAAAAGCCTTCCTTCCTTCAACCGTGGCGGTAATATCAAGAAAGACCAACTCATCAGCACCCTCCTCCACATATCTTTTTGCCAATGCTACAGGGTCACCTGCACTTCTAATATCTACGAAATTAATTCCTTTAACAGTCTGTCCGCCTTTGATGTCAAGACACGGTATGATGCGTTTTTTTAGGGTCATTTGATTTTTTCAATTTACGATTCGAGCAATTTGCATAAAAAGTCCCGATAAAATCGGAAGATAACTCTTACTCCTCTATCTTGAGGCGTTAATTACTGTATATGAAGATCAAAGAATCATTCGGCCAATTTGCAGCATACACTCAAAAGTTGAGAGGCGACGAAAAGGGGGAGGCGCAGATATTTCTTGATCGCTTCTTCAAAGCATTAGGTTACGAAAATGGATTAGTAGACGCTGGGGCGGAGCTGGAGTTTCGGATAAGAGACGAAAGAAAAAAGTCTACTTCGTTTGCAGACCTCGTATGGCCTAAAAGAGTGCTCATCGAAATGAAAAAGCGAGACGAGCATCTTGAAAACCATCTGCAACAGGTAGCTTCCTATTGGCTCAAACTTGCAGGGAAAAGATCTCAGTATGTGGTGCTGTGCAATTTTGATGAGTTTTGGATTTACGATTTTGAAAAAAGCATATATAGACCGGAAGTCAAGATTTTGACCAAAGACCTGCCGGAAGACTATAAGGCTTTTGCTTTCCTTTTCCCTAAGCCGGAGCAGCCGGTCTTCATCACAAAAAGGGAGGACGTAACCGAACGAGTGGCTTATCTTATTTCTTCCACACACAAGTCTTTAAAGAAAAGAAGGATCAAGTCAGATACGGCATTAAGGTTTTGCTTGCAGTCCATTCTGACCATGTTTGCCGAAGATGTAGGACTGCTTCCAAAAGATATTTTCAACCGGATACTGTCAGAGTTGGAGGAGATGAACATTCCTAATCCTGAAACGATACCTGAATCATATAACCAAATCGGAGGGTTGTTCAATGAAATGAACCGCCCCGGCATTGCTGATGGGGGGCTTTTCAAAGGAGTGGATTATTTCAATGGCGGGTTATTTGACATCATTGAGCCGCTGGAACTGACCACTAAAGAGATCGAAAATTTACGTACCTCCGCTGACCATAACTGGCGAGCGGTTAATCCGGCAATTTTCGGGACCCTTTTTGAAACCGGTCTGGAGAAAGACGAACGACACGTCCTGGGTGCCCACTACACACACGAGGTGGACATCAAAAAAATAGTGGACCCGGTGATTGTGCAGCCGTGGATAAGGAAGATCGAAGCTGCGCAGACACCGGATGAATATTATGATTTGCTCTGGCAATTAGTCAGGTATAAAGTGCTGGATCCGGCATGTGGAAGCGGCAACTTTCTATTCATTGCCTTCCGTGAGATCAAAATGATTGAGCGGAGGCTGCTTTCACTGGTGCGAGAAAACGCTCCCAAACGGGAAGATGGGTTGAAACTCCAAAAATTCCTTAACGAATATCCATTCGTTACCACCGGACAATTTTACGGCATTGACATTAAGCCCTATGCTGTGGAGCTGGCAAAAGTGACACTCATGGTGGCGAAAGAACTGGCTTACTTGGAAGGGAAGGAAGTGACAGACAATAAATTCAATCCACTGCCGCTGGATAATCTAAATGAAAATATCATCTGTGCCGATGCACTCTTAGACGGAGATGCACCGAGACAATGGCCGGAGGCAGATGTCATTATCGGAAACCCGCCCTATCAGAGTAAAAACAAAATGCAGCAGGAGTTTGGAGCGGAATACCTAAACAAACTCAGGGCTGCCTATCCTAAAGTGCCGGGAAGGGCAGACTTCTGCGTATATTGGTTTCACAAAGCGCATGACCATCTGAAAGAAGGCCAATATGCCGGGCTGGTCGGCACCAATACCATACGCCAGAATTATAGTCGGGAAGGCAGCCTGGACCATATCGTTAAAACCGGAGGCACCATCTTCAATGCTACCTCTTCGGAAAAGTGGTCCGGAGAGGCCGCCGTGTATGTAAGCATCGTAAACTGGCGAAAAGGGCAGGTAGCCGATCCCAAAACGCTGTATATTCGGAAAGACGATCAGTATGAAGGCCGGGAACTAGACCATATCAATTCCAGTCTTAGCCCCTTAACGGACGTATCAGGGGCGAAAGTGATAAATGCCAACAGAAAACCAAAAAAAGTCTTTCAGGGACAAACTCATGGACATGAGGGATTTTTAATCCCCAAAAAGGAAGCCCTTAAATGGCTCAATAAGCATCCCGAATATGCCGAAGTCTTGAAACCATTCCTGAATGGAGACGAACTTGTCGCTTCTGCGGACTCCCAACCCAAGCGTTTTGTCATTGACTTTACCCTTCATGATGTCATTTCTGCTTCCAATTTTAAAGAACCCTTCCAAAGAATTGAGTCAACGGTGCTGCCAGATAGAAAGACGAAAGGAGAAAGGCAGCAAGAAGAAAATAAACGAATCTTAAATAAAAACCCCAAAGCGAAAGTCAATAAGCATCATATTAATTTTCTCAATAACTGGTGGAAACTGTCTTGGGGCAGAGATGATATGCTTAGGCAGAGAAATTCTCTCGTTAGATACATTGTATGTCCGGCAACTACACAGAGACCAATATTTGAATTCATTTCATGTTCGATTAACCCAACACATGCCCTTATCTTATTCACTTTTGAGGACTACTATTCCTTTGGAGTCATTTCTTCCGGTATTCATATAGAATGGTTCAAAGCCAGATGTTCTACATTAGCAGAGGGGCTTAGATACACTGCAAACACCGTTTGGGACACCTTCCCTTGGCCGCAGTCACCTTCGGAAGAGCAAATCGAAAAAGTGGCGGAAGCCGCCCGGGAGTTGCATCAAACACGCACCCAATACCTTAAAGAAAATAACATGACCCTGCGAGATATGTATCGCCTGCTAGAAAAGCCGGGGAAGAATGCAATCAAAGAGTTGCACCGGGCTTTGGATAGTGCCGTGACGGAAGCCTACGGATTTGACCCTAAAACGGACATACTGCAAGAGCTACTGAGTTTAAACTTAGCAGCAGCTAAAAAGGAAAGCGGGAAAGAGGGAGTTCAGGCACCGGGTCTGCCTGCTTGGGTCAAAAATCCGGATCGGTTCATTACGGCTGATTGTGTGAAATTTGAGGGATGACGTTTACGGTCACATCCTGATATAGGTTGACACTAAAAAGAGTCAAAACAGACAAAAACAACCTCGTCTCAGGCAAAAATGACCCCTCAACGGAAAAAATGACCGCTGACCGGACTAGAATGACCGCTGACCGGACTAGAATGACCGCTGACCGGACTAAAATGACCACTGACCGGACTAAAATAACCGCTGACCAGGCAAAAATGCCTGCTCGGTGAGAAAAAATAACCACCGGACGGGCAACAATGACCGCTGGATGATGATCAAATTTTAAGCGTTAATCAAAAAAATCAGACTATTTATACAAAGGTCTCTATTCCTTCAATTGATGATTTTGGAGGTTGCTGCCGGTTCTGCTATCTATTAAATCTAAAAATCGCTTAAATCGGATAAATGAATTTTTCCCTCGTAGATTCCCTTCCCAATAATAGCTCCCTCCAGCTTTTGCTCCCTCAATTTAGCTAAGTCATCGATTGAACTAACCCCGCCGCTGGCGATGAGTTTCAAATCCGGAAGCTTTGCCAGGAGAGAAGCATACAATTCAAAGGAAGGCCCTTTCAACATTCCGTCTTTGGCAATGTCTGTTGAGATCACGTGTTGGATTCCTTTTTTGACATACCCCTCAATAAAGCTGCCGACCTCCTGATCTGTCTCTTCCTGCCAGCCCGAAACGGCAATCTTCCCATTATTTGCATCTGCGCCCAGAATGATTCTTTCCGTTCCATAAGTTGTGAGCCAGGAGGTGAATGTTACGGGATTTTTTGCTGCAATGCTCCCTCCGATGACCTGTGAAGCACCACATTCAAAAGCAATTCTCAGATCACTATCTGATTTAATGCCTCCGCCAAAGTCTATTTGCAGTTGGGTTTTAGCTGCCAACTTTTCCAACACTTTCCAGTTGATAATGTGTTTTGCTTTCGCCCCGTCTAAATCCACAAGATGAAGGTATCGCAAGCCTGCATCCTCAAATTGTTGTGCGACTTCTAACGGATCTTCGTTGTATATCTTCTTCGTAGCGTAGTCCCCTTTGGAAAGGCGTACACATTTCTCGTCAATAATGTCTATAGCCGGGATGATTCTCAAAACTTCAGAAAATTTTCCAGCAGCTTTCTGCCCACATCAGCAGACTTTTCCGGATGAAACTGCACCCCGTAGAAATTGCCTTTGTGCAGTGCCGAGGTGAAGGGTATGAGATACTCTGTTTCACTGATTGTATGTTCTCCTTTTTCTACGTAATAGCTATGTACAAAGTAGAAACTGTCCGAGTTGGCTAACCCTGCAAAGAGTGGGCCTTCACACCGACTGAAGTCGTTCCAGCCTATGTGTGGGATCAGCCCTTTTGGTGGGAACTTCTTCACTTTTTCTTCAAATATCCCGAAGCAAGGCGTGTCTTTCTCTTCGGAGTGCGAGCACATAAGCTGCATACCCAAGCAGATTCCCAAGAAGGGTTGCTTCAGACTGATCAACACTTTGTTCAGTTTTCTTTCCTTCAGGTAGGCCATCGTAGTGCCTGCCTCCCCGACTCCGGGAAATATAACTTTATCGGCCGAACTCAACTCATCGGGGTCATCGGTTAGAATAGAAGATACCCCCAGCCGATCGAGTGCGTTTTTTACTGACCGGATATTGCCGGCATTATACTTGACAATTGCGATCATAGAACTCCTTTAGTTGAGGATAAAAGGCCGCTTTCATTCTTTTTTACGGCCATTTTCAGGACTTGAGCAAAGGCTTTAAAAATGGATTCGATTTTGTGGTGATCATTTTGGCCTTCGACTTTGATATTCAGATTGCACCTTGCCGTGTCTGAGAAGGATTTGAAGAAGTGAAAAACCATCTCTGTGGGCATCTTTCCCACGTGTGTTGCCGAGAAGTCAGCCTTCCACTCCAACCATGGACGACCTCCAAAATCAATAGCAACCTGTGCTAACGAATCATCCATTGGAAGCAGGAACCCATACCGTTCAATCCCTTTGCGGTCTTTTAGTGCACTGTTGAAGGCGGCCCCCAGAGCCAGTGCAGTGTCCTCAATAGTATGATGAGTATCAATTTTCAGATCGCCTTCTACTTGAACTTTCAACCCAATGGCTCCATGTCTTGCAACTTGATCCAGCATGTGATCAAAGAATGCCACCCCGGTCGCACTTACTGAACCGGCAGGATCATCCAGATTGACTTCTACATAAATCTTCGTTTCGGCAGTTGTGCGTGCACATTTCCCGATTCGTCCTATTTCTTTGGATGCTTCTCCTTTAAGTGCCTGTATGAGTTTGGCGTTCTCTTCCGGTGTTCCAATGGTGATTCGCAAGGTGTTTTCAATCTGGTTTGATTTGTCTCGGAGGATAATGCCCCTTTTTAAGAGTTTACGGTAGGCGGCTTTTGCATCTTCAAACTCAACCAGTAAAAAGTTAGCATCGGAAGGATATATTTTATTGATTCCTTTGATTTCGGGCAGAGATTGCTCAAGTTTAGCTTTTTCATCTTTCAAAATCTCAATTTGTCTTTTGATTAATTCCGGACGTTCCAACGCTTCCACCGCCTTATCCTGCGTTAGAGAATTGATATTGTATGGCGGCCTGACCTTATTTAAAAGGTTAATTACTTCCGGCTGACCGACCCCAACTCCTAAGCGTGCACCTGCAAGCCCAAATGCTTTGCTGAATGTCTGAAGAATAAACAGGTTGGGAATCTCCTCCCGAATCAGGCTGCCACCGGAAAAGTCAATGTAGGCTTCATCCAACACCACTAATCCACCAAATGAGTACGTAATTTTCCTGATTACTTCCGGATTCATCTGGTTTCCGGTAGGATTGTTGGGGGAGCAGATAAAAATGAGTTTCAGGCTTTCGTCTGAAAGCAATGGAGCTATGACCGGATAGTCTATCTGGAAATTCGCTGTAAGAGGCACCTGGACTTCTTTAACATCGTTTATTAAAGCACTCACACTATACATGCTGAAGGTAGGGGGAAGCGTGAGCAGTTTATCTTTTCTGGGCTTGCAAAATATGCGGATTAATAGGTCAATGATTTCATTGCTTCCGTTTCCGAAGATCAGACGATTTTGTTCAATACCCCGAAATTTTGCAAAGGTGTGCTTCAGCTTTTTTAAAGACGTATCCGGATAGCGGTTTAAACCAAATCCAAATGGATTCTCGTTTGCATCCAGTGAGACTTCGGCGATCCCCTCAAACTCACTTCTCGCACTGGAGTAGGGCTTCAACGCTTTTATATTCGGTCGTACAATTTTATTGACATCAAACATCTTGCAAAGCCTTTAATCTTAACGTTACTGCGTTTTTATGTGCTTGTAATTGCTCGGCTTTTGCCATCATTTCAATGGAGGGCCCTAAGTTTCTGATCCCTTCTTCGGATAGTTTTTGGAAGGTGATCTTTTTAACAAAGCTGTCCAGGGATAGCCCGCTGTGATTTCTTGCATATCCGTTTGTTGGTAATGTATGGTTTGTGCCACTGGCGTAATCACCGGCACTTTCACAACTCCAATTTCCTAGAAATACACTTCCGGCGACGGTGATTTTATCACTCAATAATTCTGCATTTTTTGCTGCTACAATTAAGTGTTCCGGTGCATAGGTATTGCTAAAATCAACACAATCCGCTATGTCATCAAACAAAATACAAAGGCTGTTTTCCAAAGCTTGCAGCACGATCTCTTTTCTGGGAAGATTTCTGATCTGATTTTTGACCTCTTGTTCAACTTCTGAGATAAGGGTTTCGGAATCGCTTACCAGCACTGTCTGGCTGTCTGGCCCATGTTCTGCCTGTGATAATAAGTCTGCTGCTACGAATGCCGGGTTGGCAGATTGGTCTGCTATCACTAAAACTTCGCTGGGGCCGGCAGGCATATCAATTGCCAGTCCGTATTTTTGAGCCATCTGCTTTGCAGCCATTACATACTGATTTCCGGGGCCAAAGAGTTTATCCGTTTTCGGAATGGTCGGGGTGCCAAAGATCATGGCA